>SKRP01000019.1 GCA_007118445.1 Natronohydrobacter sp. | reverse complement strand
ACCCTTGGCTATCATGCGCTCACGCGCGTCAAATCCTACCATCTGAAAAAGGCCTGAAACATGGGACCAAGCGCAAACTGGAGCTACCCGACCACGATCAAATTCGGGGCGGGGCGCATTTCGGAACTGGCGGCGCAATGCAAGGCCGCTGGCCTGACAAAACCCCTGCTGGTGACCGACCGCGCGCTGGCGGGGCTGCCGATCACCGCGCAGGCGCTCGATATTCTCGCGGCCGGGGGGCTGGGCCGCGCCATGTTCAGCGAGGTCGATCCCAACCCGACCGAGGAAAACATGCAGGCCGGGCTCAAAGTCTATCGCGCGGGCGGGCATGACGGGGTGGTGGCTTTTGGCGGCGGCTCGGCGCTGGATCTGGGCAAGATGATCGCGCTGATGGTGGAGCAGCCGGTCCCGGTCTGGGATCTGGAAGATGTCGATGACTGGTGGACCCGCGCCAACCCGGACACCATCGCGCCGATCATCGCGGTGCCGACCACAGCGGGCACGGGGTCGGAAGTCGGGCGCGCGGGGGTGCTGACCGACAGCGCGACGCATCGCAAGAAGATCATCTTCCACCCCAAACTGATGCCCGCCATCACGATCTGCGACCCGGAACTGACTGTCGGGATGCCGGCCTTCATCACTGCGGGTACGGGCATGGACGCGCTGGCGCATTGTCTGGAAGCCTATTGCAGCCCGCATTATCATCCGATGAGCCACGGTATCGCGCTCGAAGGGATGCGGCTGGTGCTGGAGAACCTGCCCCGCGCCTATGCCACGCCTGACGATCTGGAAGCCCGCGCCAATATGATGTCAGCCGCAGCGATGGGGGCCGTGGCGTTCCAGAAGGGTCTGGGGGCGATCCACAGTCTCAGCCATCCGGTGGGGGCAGTCTACAACACCCATCACGGCACCACCAATGCGGTGGTCATGCCGATGGTGCTGGAGTTCAACCGCGCCGCCATCGAGGACCGGATCGACCGCGCCGCGGCCTATCTGGGCATTGCGGGCGGGTTTGACGGCTTTGCAGCCCGGATCATGGAGCTGCGCAATACGCTTGGCATTCCGGCCTCGCTGGGCGCGATGGGGGTCGAGGCGGCGCGGCTGGACGAGCTGACCGAGATGGCGCTGCTCGATCCCTCCTGCGGCGGCAATCCGGTGCCCATGACGCGCGAGAATACGCGCGCGCTGTTCGAGCGCTGTCTGTAGCTTGCGTCTGGCAGGGTCATCGGCCCTGCCACTGCTGATGTGCAGCGACGCTCACACAGGGCGCAGGGACGCGCAGAGGTCGGTCTTGCCCAGGACAGCCTCGATCCGGTGCTGCAAATCCGCCTCGATCCGCGCCAGATCCTGCAGGTCGGACAGTCTGGCCTCTACGGTCAGATCGACCGTGTGATGCTCTGGCAGGCGGCGGATGCGCAGGGTCCGGACGCGGGCGACATCTGGCAGGGTTTCAACCGCATCCAGCACCGCGAGCGACAGGGCCGGGTCGATCCGGTCCAGCAGCATGTTCAGCGCGCGCCGCCCCACCCGGAACGCGGTGGTGCTGAGCAACCCGGCCACCCCGATCGCCGCCAGCGTGTCAAAGACAGGCAGGCCATACCATGCGCCGATCAGGCCCAGTGTCACCAGCACCGTGCCCAGCGAGTCGGTCAGGAAATGCGCGGCATTGGCTTCAAGCGCCATGCTGCCGGTCGCCTGTCCGGCGCGTTTGACGATCAGATGGCGGATGAAATCCGCCGCTGCCGCGAAAGCCGCCGCGCCCAGATACCAGGGTTCGATCTGGATGGGGGGCGTGCCGTGGACCAGTTTCAACCCGGCCAGATGCCAGATACAGACGGCGATGATCGCCAGAAGCAGGGCTTCGGCCAGCGCGGCAAAGGCTTCGAGCTTTTCGCGCCCGCAGGTCCAGCCCGGATCCGAGCCGCGATCCGACAGGTTGACCACAACCACAGTCACCCCGGTCACGATAATGTCGATCAGCCCCTGCAGCGCATCAGCGACCAGCGCGAGCGAGCCTGACAACACCCCGATGATCAGCTTGCCGATGGTCAGCACGATGGTCGTGACCAGCGAGCCGATGGCCACCATCAGCTTGTAGGCCCGGTTTCCCATGCCCAGCCATGTGCCCAAGCCCCGCGGCAATCCGGAATTTGCACTGAAATCGGTCATCCGGCCTCCAATTCTGCATGATCGGATACCGGCAGAATCGGGCAGAATTGGGGAAAGAAACTGTCAGGAAAAACCGGTTTCGCGGATGCTCCAGCGGGCGGCCGTGACGGCAGGCTCAAGGCTCAGCCGCCCGACGATCTGCTCCAGCGCGGAATCCGATGTGGTGTCGGCATTCACCTCGGCGGTGACTTCGACGCGGTCGCTGTCTTCGATATTCTCGGATTCCAGCCCGGTCAGATGCAGCCCGTTCTCGGTAAAGCCCTGCAGCATCAGCGCGCGCACATGGGCTTCATGTGCACCCTTGCAGACGATCTCGACCGCGTAATAGCGCGTCAGCTCCGTGGTCTGGATCGGCTGGCGGTCAAGCACGCGCGCCAGCGGACGCAGCCCCAGATTGACAAAGACCACAGCGCCTGTGACCGAAGCTGCCAGCATGAACTCGCCCGCGCCCGCCAGCATTCCGATGGCCGCAGCACACCAGAGCGTTGCCGCAGTATTCAGCCCGCGCACGTTGAAACCTTCGCGAAAGATGATGCCCGCGCCCAGAAAGCCGATGCCCGAGACGATCTGCGCAGAGACGCGGGTCGGGCTGATCTCTTCGGGAAAGGCCGCCGAGAAGAGCACGAAACTCGCAGCCCCGAGCGACACCAGCGTATTCGTGCGCAAGCCTGCCAGCCGCTGCCGCCATTGCCGCTCCATGCCGATGATCGCGCCGAAAAACAGCGCGGCGGTCAGGTTCAGGACAGGCTGGAACAGGGTCAGATCGGGCATGGTCTTTCCTTCGCGATGCAAGGCGGGATGACAGGCGCATGTGACAGGATCACGACGCGGGTGCCCAGAGCAGGCGGATTTCGGACAGATCACTTTCTGCCGCGCGCAGCCGCGCTTCGATCCGCCCCTGCGCCCCTGCCGCCGGGGCCTCATGCAGCTCGACCACAGCAATCACCCCGTCATCGCGGTAATCGAGGCTCAGATTGCGGATCGCCGCAGCAGGCACGATCCCATTCAGACAATCGCGCACCACTTCGGCCAGTTCGGGCCGAAGCGCGGCCTGATAGGCACCGGGTCCATCAGCATGGCCATCGGGTTCGGGGTGAATGATGATCTCGCTGACCTCGGGCAGCGCAGCCAGAACCTGCGCGCGCGCGGCCTCGGTCAGGCGATGGGCCTCGGAGAGCGTCATGCCGGGGTCGAGCGCGATATGGACATCGGCCTGAATCGACCCGCCCATATGGCGCAGCCGCAGATCATGCGCATCGCGCACGCCCGGCGTGGTCATCAGCGCCTGCGTGATCCGGGTCGCGACCTCCTCGGACGGGGCAGTATCGACCAGTTCGCGGATCGCGGGCCGCCCATAAGCCACGGCCACACGCCCCAGCATCAGTGCAATGATGACCGCGCCCAGTGCATCAGCCCAGGGAACCCCCAGCATGGCCGCGCCGATGCCCGCCAGCGCCACAACCGATGTGGCCGCATCCGAGCGGTGATGCCAGGCATTGGCGGCCATCATGGTCGAACCGGTGCGCTTCGCCACAGCCTTGGTGTAGTGATACAGCCCCTCTTTCAGCGCGATGGATAGCGCCGCGACCCAGAGCGCCAGCGCGCCCGGCGCAGTTGCAGGCGGGTCGATCAGCCGCGCGCCCGCGTCGATCAGGATGCCGAAAGCGGCCAGCGCCAGCATGGCCGCGATGGTGAGCGTGGCCAGTGTTTCAAACCGGCCATGGCCGAAAGGGTGGTCGTCATCGGGCGGGCGGTGCGAATGGCCCAGCGCCCAGATCACAGCAGCGTCTGACAGCAGATCGGACAGCGAGTGCACGCCGTCTGCGACCAGTGCCTGACTTTGCGCCAGCAGCCCGGCGAGGATCTTGCCGGCAGCCAGCGGGGCATTCAGAAACACCCCTGCCCATGCCGCACGGCGTTTGTCGCGCAGGGCAGCGCTGTCGGAACTGGTTTCGGGCTGGATCATCTCGGCTTGCTTTCAGATACGGCCAACAGGGGTCATCTGCCCCGCCAGACCGTATTTTGCAACAGAAGCATGAAACGCGCGCAGGATCGGAACCGCCCCGACCCAATCCGCACAATCCAGACCAAGGCGCAGGCGGATAGTCGCATTCAGCCGTCCTGCGACCGCGATCTGCGCGCCAGCAGGCAAAAGCGCAAGGCAGCGCGCGGCTTCTTCGCTGGACAGGCGGCCCAAAGCCTGTGCAATCTCCTCGGCCGAATGGCGCAGGATCGCAGGGCGGCCCGGTTTCATACTGTCACCATGGATGAAGGCCCGCAAACGGGCGCTGCTCAGGGCGCGCGGTGCGTTGGTGGGGGGTATCGCCATGGGAAGCACCTTTGCGTTGTGACCCTATGCGCGACGGCCCGCGCATCAGGCCAGAGGGGAAGTTTGACAGCGTAATCGGGGGTCGGGCATGACATCGGGGATCGTGTCAGGAATGGCGGTCGGGCGGTATGCGGGATACCGCCCGATGAATGCCTGAGAGGATCAAAGATCCACCCCGATCAGCCAGGCGGCCATCGAGAAATAGACCAGCAGCCCCGAGAAATCCTTGATCGTGGTGATGAACGGGTCCGCACCGGGCGCGTGGTCCACACCGATCCTGATCATGATATAGGGCAGCAGGAAGCCGAGGCAGGAGGCCAGAAAAACCGAAGTGAAGAGCGCTACGCCCACAACGACCCCGAGTTGCGGAATGTCATTCGGGACACCTTGCCAGAAATAGGCGACTGTGCCCGCGACGATTGCAATGCCCACCGCCATGGTCAGACCCACCAGCGCCTCGCGCGCGAAATTCTTGCGCCAGAAGTCTTTCATGGTGACATGACCCAGCGCATAGCCGCGCGCGAAGATGGTCGAGGATTGCGTGCCGACATTGCCGCCCATATCCATCACCAGAGGGATGAAGATCGCGAGCGCCAGAACCGCGCCCAGCACATCCTCGAACTGGTCGATCAGGCCGCCAACAATCAGACCGCCCGCAAGTGTGACCATCAGAAAAAGAATACGCACGCGCACGGTATACCAGATCGGCCCCTGGGTCAGCTTTTCCGAGCGCACATGATCTTCAGTGTGGAACATGTCGCCGACACCGGCCTTGAAATAGATATCATCCGAAGTCTCGACTTCCAGGATATCCATCGCATCGTCGAAGGTCAGAACACCGATCATCTCGCGCTTGGCGTTCACAACGGGCAGCAGCGGCACGTCTTTCAGTTGCAAGCGGCGCGCGGCGGCTTCCTGATCCATGGCGTGGCTGACAGCGATATCTGCGCCTTCGACGGAGGGCATGATGGTGCTGTCGGGGTCGGCGCGCAGCAGAGCCGAGAGGCGGGCAAAGCCCTTGTACTGGCCTTGCCCGTCAACAACAAAGACCACCGCCGCCTGTCCGGCAGGCATACGCGCGCGGCGCACGGCGTCCAGCGCGTCGCTGACGCTGGCAGTGTCGGTGACATGGACAAAGGCATCGCGGATGCGTGCCGAGATGGGGCCAGTGCTGGCCTTGGAGGCGGGGCTTGTGGTGCCCAGTGTTTCAAAAGTGGTGCTGGCCATGTGATTT
>SKRP01000068.1 GCA_007118445.1 Natronohydrobacter sp. | reverse complement strand
CCCCCGCCTCGACCGCCACACGGGCCGAGATATTCTTCGGCAGGACTGATTCCTGATAGGCGGCATCCTGCTGCTCGAAGACGTTGGTGGAGGGCATGGAGACCACCCGGGTGCCGATCCCTTCGCCGTTCAGGGCCTCCGCCGCCTCCATCGCCTGGCCCACCTCGGTGCCGGTGGCGATGATGATCGCCTTGAGGTCGCCGTCGGCCTCCTTCAGCACGTAGCCCCCGCGCCGGATCTGCCCGATGGCCGCGTCGTCCCGCGGCTGGCAGGACGCCCCCTGCCGGGACAGGGCCAGGGAAACCGGCCCGTCGCGCCGCTCCACCGCGGCCTGCCAGGCCACCGCCGTCTCCACGGTGTCCGCGGGCCGCCACAGCTCCATGTTGGGGATCAGCCGGAGGGTCGCCAGCTGCTCGATGGGCTGGTGCGTGGGGCCATCCTCGCCCAGACCGATACTGTCATGCGTCATCACATAGGTCACAGGCACGCCCATCAGCGCCGACAGCCGCATGGACCCGCGCGCGTAATCGGTGAAACACATGAAGGTGCCGCCATAGGGTTTCACACCGCCATGCAGCGCCATGCCGTTCATCGCGGCGGCCATGCCATGTTCGCGAATGCCGTAATAGACATAGCGGCCCTTGCGATCTTCCGCCGAGAACACACCCAGACCAGCGGTCTTGGTGTTGTTCGACCCGGTCAGATCCGCCGAGCCGCCAATGGTTTCCGGCATGACCGCGTTGACCACTTCCAGCACCATCTCCGAGGATTTGCGCGTCGCCACTTTCGGCGCGCTTTCCGAGATCTGCTTTTTCAGCGCGCGGATGGCGGAGGTCAGCTTTTTCGGGGCCTCACCGGCCATGCGGCGTGTGAACTCAGTCTGTTTCGTGCCGGAAAGCGCGGCGAAGCGTGTTTCCCATGCGCTGCGTGCTTCAGCACCGCGCGCACCAATTGCGCGCCATGCCTCCAGCACATCCGCCGGGATCTCGAAGGGACCATAGGGCCAGCCATAGATCTCTTTCGTCGCGGCAATCTCGGCATCGCCCAGCGGCGCGCCATGCGCGCCCGATGTATCGGCCTTTTTCGGGCTGCCAAAGCCGATCACGGTCTTGCAATCGATTAGCACAGGCCGGTCAGAGCCCTTGGCCGCGGTCAGCGCGCGGTCGATATCCGCCGGGTCATGCCCGTCGCAGGACAGCACTTTCCAGCCTGCTGCCGCAAACCGGGCGCGCTGGTCGGTCACATCGGACAGGCTGACACGGCCATCAATGGTGATGTCATTATTGTCCCAGAGCACGATCAACCGGCCCAGTTTCTGATGACCCGCCAGACCAATCGCTTCGTGGCTGATGCCCTCCATCAGGCAGCCATCGCCCGCGATGACGTAAGTGTAATGATCGACGATCTTCGGGCCATATTCGGCGCGCAGTTTCTCTTCGGCCATGGCAAAGCCCACAGCGTTGGAAAGGCCCTGACCCAGCGGGCCGGTGGTGGTCTCGATGCCCTTGGCATGGCCATATTCCGGGTGCCCGGCGGTGATCGCGCCCCATTGGCGGAAATTGCGGATCTGATCGAGGGTCATGTCCGCGTAGCCGGTCAGATGCAGAACCGCGTAAAGCAGCATCGAGCCATGACCTGCCGACAGGATGAACCGGTCGCGATCGGCCCAGTCGGGTTGGCTGGCATCGAATTTCAGGTGCTTCTCGAACAGGACCGTTGCGACATCGGCCATGCCCATGGGCATTCCGGGATGTCCGGAATTGGCGGCCTGGACCGCATCCATCGCGAGGGCACGGATGGCGGTGGCTTTCTTCCAGTGATCGGGGTGCGCATCACGCAGGGCAGCAATCTCCACTTGCGGTTTCCTTGTCTGGCCAGTGTTAGCGGTGTCATACCAGCCTTTGCTGCAAGTTCAAGCAAGCCTGTGCCCCCTGCGGCCCGGTTTGCCATGGGATGTTGGAAATTCGCGGCATTGCGGATAGGTTTGCAGCATTGACCTTCGCGGGCCTGCGGGCCATGATTCGCGGATGCTGACGGGCAAACGAGTGTAGACGAGCATTGAAACAGAAAGCGACCTGCGCATGAGCACTGTGTCCGACCTTGAAAACCGCCTTGGGCGTGCCCTTGACCGTATCGCCAGAAGCGCCAGCGCGCTCAGCGCATCGGCACCCGAGGACAACACCGATATAGATGCGCTGCGCAGCCAGCTAGAGGCCGAGCGCACCAAGAACGCGCAGCTGTCCGAACGGGTGAATGCTGTGCGCCAGCGGCAGGAAAGTTCCTTTGCCACGCTTGAGCGGCGGCTTGCGCGGATGACCGAGCAGCTGGATCTGCAAAGTCTGGAAATGCTGCGGCTGAAGAAAGCCAATACCAAGCTGATCGAGGCCAATCGCAAGCTGCGCGAAGGGGTGGAGGCGCAGGTCATCGAACCATCCGCAATCAACCGCTCGCTGGTCGCCGAGCTTGAAGCGCTGCGGGCCGAGCGCGCGGCAGAGGCCGCAGAGCTGGAAGATGCGCTTGGTGAATTGACGCCCCTGGTTCCTGCGGAGAAGTCGAATGCCTGAACAGGTCATCACCATCGGCCACAAGGATTTCACCGTGGCCTGTCAGCCGGGCGAAGAGCAATATCTTCTGGCTGCGGCGGAATTGCTGGATGCTGAAGCGCGGGTTTTGCTGGAACAGATCGGACGGGTGCCTGCAGAGCGGATGCTTCTGATGGCCGGGCTGATGCTGGCGGACAAGACCGCCGAGGCCGATGACAAGGTCAAGGCCGCCGAGACCGAGATCGCTGCGCTGCGCGAGGAAATCTCGCGGCTTCATGCCCGCCCTGCGCCCGAGCCGAAGAAGATCGAAGTGCCGGTCATCCCGGCTGATGTGACCGACGCGCTGACCGAACTGGCCGCGCGCGCGGAAGCGGTGGCCGAGGATCTGGAAGCGCGGGCGAAAGCGTCGTGACAGCCCCTGCGCGCTGACGCCTCTGCGGCCTAAAGCCCCTGTGTCGCGGGCAAGATGCCGATGGCGCTTGCGCCATTGAGCACGAATTGCACCGAGAGCGCGGCCAGCAGCAGCCCGAAAAGCCGGGTCATGACCATGGTCCCGGTGCGGCGCAGCAGCCGCTCGATCGGGCCTGCAAGCAGGAAAGCAATCAGCACCAGCGCGATCACGGCCAGCATGACCCCTGTCACCAGCCCCATGCCCTGCGGGGTGCGCCCGGCCTCGCCGATCAGCAGCACCATGGTCGCCATCGCGCCCGGTCCTGCGATCAGCGGCATGGCCAGCGGAAAGACCGACGGATCATCGGCGAGCGCGCCATCGCCTTCATCGGCATGTTCCTGACGGCGCTGGCTGCGGCGGTCAAACAGCATGTCGAGCGCGGTCAGGAACAACAAAAGCCCGCCTGCGATCTGGAAAGCCGGCATGGAAATGCCGATGAAGCGCAGGAAATCCTCGCCCGCCAGCCCGAACAGCGCAAGCAGGATCGCGGCGATCACGCAGGCGCGGATGCCGATCATCCGGCGGCGGGCCGCGTCCATGCCCTGGGTGAGGGCCAGAAACAGCGGGGCGGTGCCAATCGGGTCGATCACCACAAAGAGCGTGACAAAGGCAGTGATCAGAAATGCGCTGTCGACCAGTTCCAGCATCGGTTCACCCTGCCTTGAAATGTTTGGCGAGTTTCAGGCCCTGACCCTGATAATTCGAGGCAATCCCCGCGCCATAAAGCGTCTCGGGGCGCGCGCTCATGCGTTCATAGACCAGCCTCCCGACGATCTGGCCATGTTCCAGCACAAAAGGCGCTTCATGGCAGCGCACTTCCAGCACCCCGCGCGCGCCTGCGCCACCTGCGGCAGCATGGCCGAAACCGGGATCGAAAAAGCCCGCGTAATGCACCCGGAATTCACCGACCATGGCCAGATACGGGGCCATTTCAGCGGCATAATCGGGCGGGATATGCACAGATTCGCGGCTGACAAGGATGTAGAAGGCACCGGGGTCGAGGATCAGCTGCCCGTCGTGTTCATGCAGCTCTTCCCAGAAATCGCCCGGCGCATAGGCCCCGATCCGGTCCAGATCGATCACGCCCGTATGCGGTTTCGCGCGGTAGCCGACCAGCGTGCTGGTGGCGGGGCGCAGATCGACCGAAAAGCCCAGACCCTGCGAGATCACCGGCGCGCAATCGACCAGCCGGTCGCGTTCATGCAGCGCCAGAAGCTCGGTATCCGAGAGCACGGATTGCCCGTTGCGAAACCGGATCTGATTAAGCCGCATCCCCGGCCGCACCAGAACCGAGAACGAGCGCGGGCAGATTTCGGCATAGAGCGGGCCTGTGTAGCCCTCGGCCACGCGGTCGAATTCAGTGCCGTCATCAGTGATCACGCGCGTGAGCAGGTCCAGCCGCCCGGTCGAGCTTTTGGCATTGGCGACGGCCTGAATGCCACGGGGCAGGGCAAGGTGTTCCATCAGCGGCACGACATAGACGCAGCCCTTTTCCAGCACGGCCCCGTCGCTCAGGTCCATCTGGTGCATTTCCAGCGCGCTCAGGCGGTCCGCGACGCGTCGGCCCGCGCCCGCAAGAAAGGACGCGCGCACGCGCCAGGCCCGAGCGCCCAGACGCAGATCAAGGCTCGCAGGCTGGATCTGGTCTGCGCTCACCGCAGGTTCGGCGCTGATTTCACCGCGCGCCACCATCTCGCGCAGGCTTTGCGCAGGCAAGACACCGATCTGCTGCATCCTTATCCCCTCGGATCACGTCGCGCCTGTTATTGCAGAAGCCTTTGCGCGAGGAAACCGCAGAATCCTTGCCTGATGCGGGCCTTATCCCCTAGGCTTCAACTCTGTTGACCCCAAGCGCAAGGAGGACGCCATGGATCGCGACGCCTATATTCAGAAGATGAAGGCCAATATGGACCAGTGGAACGCGAAGATCGCGGAATACGAGGCCAAGGCTTCAGAAGCGCAGGCCGATATGAAGATCAAATACGAAAAGCAGATCGAAGAGATGCGCAGCCAGCGCGATGCGTTCGAGAAGCAGATGCAAGAGGCCCGCGCGACCAGCGAAGCGGCCTTTGATGAAATGCGCTCGGGCTTCGAGAAAGCCTGGTCGGCGCTGTCGGATTCGTTCGAGAAGGCCATGAAGCGCTAGCCGCGCTTCGATGATCGAAAATGCAAAAGGGCGCGCAGGTCTTTGGCTTGCGGGCCTTTTTGATCGATTTCGGGAAAATTGGTCGGGCTAGCAGGACTTGAACCTGCGACCTTCCGTCCCCCAGACGGACGCGCTACCAGACTGCGCCATAGCCCGACGCTCTGCCGCGCCTGTCTACCCGATTCACGCCCAAGGGCAAGGGTGAAAATCAGCCCGCGCGCGACAAAAGCTGCGCGCGGGGGCGTTCATTCCCGCGCGCGCATCAGTTCCAGCAGCGCCTGCAGCTTTGCGACCACCGGGGCGGCATCCGCCAGCTTTTCGGGCGGGGGCGGGGCCACACGTAGCGCATGGGCGAGCGCTGCCGCGCGCAGGCGGCGCGGCATGGGCGGGGTAGTGAGATCGCGGAACGCATTGGCGCCTTGATCGCGATCTGCCCCCTGCGGATCGGACATGAAATCGGATGATTCCGGCGCGACTGGGGCATTTGCCGCTTGCAGTGCGGCGGCAGCCGGGACAGCTTTCTCAGGCTCAGGCTCAGGCTCAGGCTCAGGCTCAGGCTCAGGCTCAGGCTCAGGCTCAGGCTCAGGCTCAGGCTCAGGCTCAGGCTCAGGCTCAGGCTCAGGCT
>SKRP01000300.1 GCA_007118445.1 Natronohydrobacter sp. | reverse complement strand
TCGCTGCCGTTCAGAATGGAAATGATGGAGCGCCACCCGCTGGGCAGTCAGGCTTTCCTGCCCATGCAGCAGGGTGAATATCTGGTGGTGCTGGCCGAAGACAAGGGGGGCGCACCGGATGCGCCCCGCGCCTTCATCGCAGGGGCAGGGCAGGGCGTGAATATCGGGCGCAATGTCTGGCACGGGGTGCTTTGCCCCCTGTCCGATCCGGGCCTGTTCATGGTCGTCGATCGCGTGAGCGACGGCCCGAACCTGCAGGAACACTGGTTCACTGAAGCCTACACGATCACCGATTAATCCGTTGACCGCCGGAAGAGGAGCCGGCGGTCATGTCACACAGGGAGTGAGACAATCATGTCTGATGCATCCATCGGCACCCCGGAACAGCTGCGCGATCCGGACTACACCCCGCCACTGTCAAAGGCGATTCCGCTCGGGATCCAGCATGTTCTGGCGATGTTCGTGTCAAACGTCACGGTCGCCATCATCATTGCCGGGGCTGCGGGCTTCGGCTTCGGGTCGGATCAGGGGGCGCTGGGCTTTCCCGACATGACGCTGATGATCCAGATGTCGATGCTCTTTGCAGGCGTCGCCACGCTGATCCAGACCATCGGCGCGGGGCCTGTGGGTTCGCGCCTGCCCATCGTGCAGGGCACGTCCTTTGCCTTCATCCCGATCATGATCCCGCTGGTCGCGGGCAAGGGCGTCGAAGCGATGGGCATCATCGCCTGTGGTGTGCTGGCTGGCGGGCTGTTTCATGCGCTTCTCGGCACAGTGATCGGGCGCATCCGCTTCGCCCTGCCGCCGCTGATCACCGGGCTGGTGGTGCTGATGATTGGCCTCGCGCTGGTGCGGGTGGGCATCCAGTATTCGGCAGGCGGCGTGCCCGCCATCGGCACGGACGCCTATGGCAGTTTTTCAAGCTGGTCGCTGGCGCTGGTGGTGATCTTCGTCACGCTTGGGGTGAAATTCTTCGCCCGCGGCATCTGGTCGGTGGCGGCTGTGCTGATCGGCCTGATCGCGGGTTATCTGGTTGCGATGGTCACAGGTCAGGTCAGTTTCGCCCCGGTGCAGAATGCAGGCTGGGTGCAGGTGCCGTCGCTGATGCCCTTCGGGTTTGAATTTTCGGTTGCGGCGGTTGTCGGGTTCTGCCTGATGGGCTTTGTCTCGGCGATCGAGACTGTGGGCGATGTCGAAGGCATCACCAAGGCAGGCGCAGGCCGCCCGGCCACGGATCGCGAGGTTGAGGGCGCCACTTTCGCGGACGGTCTTGGCTCGATGGTTGCCGGGGCTTTCGGCGCGCTGCCCAACACGTCCTTTTCGCAGAATGTCGGCCTGATCGCCATGACCGGGGTCATGAGCCGCCATGTCGCCACAATCGGTGCGATCTTCCTGATCATCTGCGGCCTGATCCCCAAAATCGGCGCGGTGGTGGCTTCGGTCCCGATCGAGGTGCTGGGCGGCGGTGTCGTGATCATGTTCGGCATGGTGGCCGCAGCCGGGGTCAACATGCTGTCCGATGTGATCTGGAACCGGCGCAACATGGTGATCTTCGCCGTGGCGCTGTCGGTGGGGCTGGGGCTGCAGCTGGAACCCGGCGCGCTGCAGCATGTGCCTGAAACCCTGCGCGTGCTGCTGGTGACAGGGCTGTTGCCTGCTGCTGCCATTGCCATCGGGTTGAATCTGCTGCTGCCAAAGGAATTGTCTGCCGAGGCCACGGAGGAAGTGTCGGGCGGCCATGCCGGACACGGGCGCGGGCTGCGCACCGACGACTAAGCGACGCGAAAAGCGCGCGGCACCCTGTCCGGGGTGCCGCGCAATCTGTTTTGCAGCAACCCGGAGCGATGACCATGCCCGCGACCCTGATCCGCAATGCGGACACCATTGTAACCATGAATGCCGCGCGCAATGAGCATCCCGGCGATCTGCTGCTGCGCGACGGGGTGATTGTCGCGCTCGGCCCGGACCTGCCCAGGCCGCCGGATGCCGAAGTGATCGACGCCAGCGGCTGCATCGTCACGCCGGGGCTGGTCAACACGCATCACCATCTGTTCCAGTCGCTGACCAAAGCCGTGCCCGGCGGGCAGGATGCGCTGCTGTTCGGCTGGTTGCAGACGCTTTATCCGGTCTGGGCGCGCTACACGCCCGATGACATCCGCCTGTCCGCGCAGCTGGGGCTGGCGGAACTGGCGCTGTCGGGCTGCTCGACCAGTTCTGATCATCTCTATCTGTTTCCCAATGGCGCGCGGCTGGAGGACACGATTGATGCGGCCACCAGCATCGGCCTGCGCTTTCATCCCACACGCGGGGCCATGAGCATCGGCGAATCGAAGGGCGGTCTGCCGCCCGATACGCTGGTCGAGGAAGAAGCGGCGATCCTGAACGACTGCATCCGTGTTATCGATGCGTTCCACGACCCCGCGCCCGGCGCGATGCTGCGTGTGGGCGTGGCACCCTGTTCGCCCTTCTCGGTCAGCCGCGAGCTGATGCGCGACGCGGCCCTGCTGGCGCGTGACAAGGGCGTGATGCTGCATACCCATCTGGCCGAGAATGACGAGGATATTGCCTATTCCGAAGCCAATTTCGGCTGCCGCCCCGGCCAGTATGCCGAGGATCTGGGCTGGACCGGGGCCGATGTCTGGCACGCGCATTGCGTGAAGCTGGATCGCTCCGAGATTGATCTTTTTGCGCGCAGCCTGACCGGGGTGGCGCATTGTCCCTGCTCGAATTGTCGCCTGGGCTCGGGGATCGCGCCTGTGCGCGCGATGCGCGATGCGGGCGTGCCTGTGGGGCTGGGGGTGGATGGATCGGCCAGCAATGATTCCGGCGATCTGATGGGCGAGGCGCGGCAAGCCATGCTGCTGCAGCGTGTCGCGCGCGGGGCCGATGCGATGAGCGCGCGCGAGGCGCTGGAAATCGCCACGCTGGGCGGGGCGACCGTGCTGGGGCGCGCGGATGCGCTGGGCGCGCTGGAACCGGGCAAACGCGCGGATATCGCGATCTGGGACATGCGCGGCCTGCCTGTTGCAGGTGCCTGGGATCCGGTGGCCGCGCTGGTGCTCTGTGGTCCGCACAGAGTGCGTGATCTGCTGGTCGAAGGGCGCGCGGTGGTGCGCGATACGCAGTTGACCGGGCTCGATACCGAAACCCTGCGCCGCGACGCTGCGCGCGCCGTCGAGCGGCTGCTTTCCTGATATCAGAAAGGGGTTGGCGGTCGCGCCATCCCGACATGGCAAAACCGGGCCGATACCGGCCCGGTTGAGTTGCCTTTCACCGAATGAAGGCGCGGATCAGAAATCCACCTCGATGGCGATGCCATTCGCGACAGCCATTTCGACCACTGCTGCGGCCACGGCCAGATCCTGCAGCCCGACGCCAGTGCCGTCAAACAGCGTGATCTGATCCTTTGCCGCGCGGCCCGGATGGGTGCCATTGATGACTGCGCCAAGCTGGGCGATATCCGCCTCGCGGATCAGCCCGTCGGCAATCGCGTGCTGCGCCTCGCCGATGCTGACCGATTGCGCCACTTCGTCAGTGAACACAGTGGCGCGGCCCAGAAGCGCGGCCTCGACCTCCTGCTTGCCCTTGGTGTCAGTTCCCATGCAGGCGATATGCGTGCCGGGACTGACATGATCGGCCATCAGCGAGGGCGCAAAGGCGCTGGTGATCGAGATGATCACATCCGCCCCCGCCATGCCGGGCAGATCGACCGCTTCAAAGGGCAGACCGGCCTCATGCGCGACCTTCTCGATATTGGGCAGCATCTCGGGATGGTAGTTCCAGCCGATGACCTTCTCGAAACTGCGCTGCTCCAGCGCCGCGCGCAGCTGGAACGTGGCCTGATGCCCCGCCCCGACCATGCCCAGAACTTTCGCATCCTTGCGCGCCAGATGCTTGATCGACACCGAAGACGCCGCCGCCGTGCGCAGGGCGGTCAGCAGATTGCCGCCCACCATCGCCCTGACCATGCCTGTATCAGGATCGAACAGGAACACGGTCGACTGGTGATTGATCAGCCCGCGCTTGTCCATATTGTTGGGCCAGTACCCCCCGGCCTTCAGCCCCAGCACCAGCCCGGCGCGGTCAAACCCGCCCTTGAACCCGTAAAGCGCGTCTTCATGCCCGATGGCTTCGCGCACCACCGGAAAGTTATAGGCATCGCCCGAGGCCATGGCGGCAAAGACCTTCTCAACCGCGTCAAAGGCCGCCTGCCGTGTCATCAGATCGCCAATGGCGCGTTCCGGCACGATATACATGTCATTATCCTTTTCAATTCCCTGGGCCAGACAAACCGCGCGCGCAAGGGCGGCAAACCCGAAGCGCGCGCCCTTGTTTCATCTTGCCCCAAATACTCCCGCCGGAGGCAGCGGGCCGTCAGGCCCGCTCACCCCGTCAATAGGCGTGCCCGCGCGCCGAGACCGGCCAGACGCATTCCACCTTGCCGCCACGGACACCGACATACCAGTCATGGACATTGGCGGTCGGGTCGCAATGGCCGGGCACCAGTTTCAGCTTGTCATTGACGCTCAGCACACCATCGGGGTCCATCACCACGCCATGTTCATCCGAGCATTTGACATATTTCACATCATCGCGCCCATAGATGACCGGCAGGCCGCTATCGACCGATTGCGCCTTCAGCCCCGCATCGACAATCGCCTTGTCAGGCTTGGCGTGACTCATCACCGAGGTCAGGATGAAAAACGCGTTCTCCCATTCGCCCTGATCGATACGCTTGCCATCCTTGTCGAGGATCCGACCGTAATCGGCATCCATGAAGGCATAAGACCCGCATTGCAATTCGTTATACACGCCCGAATTGCTCTCGAAATAATACGACCCGGTGCCGCCGCCGCCGACGATATCACAGTCCAGCCCTTCGGCTTTCAGCGTGTCCACAGCATCCTTGACCATGGCCACGGCGATATCGATCTTGGCCTTGCGCTCGTTATAATCGTCCAGATGCTGCATCGCGCCCTGATAGGCCTGAATGCCAGCGAATTTCAGCCCCTCTGCCGCGTCAATCGCCTTGGCGATGTCCACCACTTCAGGCGTGGTGGTCACCCCGCAGCGCCCGGCGCCGCAATCGATTTCCACCAGGCATTCGATCTGCGTGCCATGCTTCTGCGCCGCAGCGGACAGATCAGCGACATTGGCCAGATCATCCACACAGCAAATCGCCCGCGCGCCCAGTTTTGGCAGGCGGGCCAGACGGTCGATCTTGGCCGGGTCGCGCACCTGATTGGACACCAGAACATCCGTGATGCCGCCGCGCGCGAAAACTTCGGCCTCGGACACTTTCTGACAGCAGACGCCACAGGCCCCGCCCAGGCTTTCCTGCAATTTCTGCACATCGACGGATTTATGCATCTTGCCATGGGTGCGGTGGCGCATCCCATGGGCATTGGCGTAATCGCCCATCTTCCTGATATTGCGCTCCAGCGCGTCGAGATCCAGCACCAGACAGGGGGTCTGGATATCGGCCTCGTCCATGCCGGGCTTGGCCGGGATGTCAAAGCCTACCTCATATGCGTCGAGATTGGTCATGTCTTTCATGTCCGTGCTCCTGTGTCGGAATTTCAGTTGAGGATGATCAGGCGTTCAGCCAGGGCAGCCGGTCCAGATCGACATTGCCGCCCGTGACGATGACGCCCACGCGCTTGCCCCTGAATGCCTCGGGGTTCTTGAGGATGACCGCCAGCGGCACAGCGCAGGACGGTTCCATCACGATGCGCAGGTATTTCCATGTGAGTTTCATCGCCTCGATGATCTCTGCTTCCGAGGCCGTGTAGATCTCGCTCACATGGTTCGAGACGAAATGCCAGGTCAGGTCTTTCAGCGGCACTTTCAGCCCGTCGGCGATGGTGTCGGGCGCGTCATCGGCGATGATATGCCCGGCCTTGAAGCTGCGATAGGCATCATCGGCCTGCTCTGGTTCAGCGGCGATGATCTGCACTTCGGGGGCCAGAGTCGAGAGCGTCAGGCAGGTGCCGGAAATCATGCCGCCGCCGCCGATGGGCGCGACCATCATTTCCAGCCCGTCGGTCTGTTCCATGAATTCTTTCGAACAGGTGCCCTGCCCGGCAATCACGCGCGGGTCATTATAGGGATGCACGAATTCGCCGCCTGTTCTGGCCTGCACTTCGGCAAAAACCGCCTCGCGCGATGTGGTCGAGGGCTCGCATTCCGTGATCGTGCCGCCATAGCGGCGCACAGCGTCCTTCTTGGCCTGCGGGGCCGTGCGCGGCATGACCACATTGCAGGGAATGCCGCGCCGCCCGGCAGCATAGCTCAGGCACAGCGCGTGATTGCCCGAACTATGCGTGCAGACCCCGCGCGCGGCCGCCGCATCGCTCAGGCCGAACACTGCGTTCGAGCCGCCGCGCACCTTGAACGCGCCGGGTTCCTGAAAATTCTCGCATTTGAAGAACAGCTCTGCACCTGACAGCTCGTCCAGATAAGCCGAGCGCAGAACCGGGGTGCGGTTGATATGGGGCTTGATGCGCTCATGCGCATCAAGCATGTCCTGATAGGTCGGGATATACATAGGTGTATCCTTCATCATGCGGCCTCTTTCAGAATGGTGGCAGGGTGGCTGCGGTAATAGTCCTGCGCTGCAGCCACGCCCGAGCCGAGTTTGATATCCAGCCCGAGATCGGCCATGCACATTTCAGCCGTGGCAAGGCCGGACAGCATCATGACATCAGTCAGACTGCCCAGATGTCCGATGCGGAACACCTTGCCCGCGACCTCGCCCAGTCCGACCCCGAAAGCGACGCCATAGGTATTGGCCGCATGGGTGACGATATCCGTGGCGTTGAAGCCTTCGGGCGTGCGGATCGCGCTGACCGTGTCGGAATAGACCGAAGGATCGGCTGCGCACAGCTCCAGCCCCCAGGCGCCGACCGCCGCGCGCACGCCTTCGGCGATGCGGTGATGGCGGGCAAAGACATTCTCCAGCCCCTCATCCAGCAGCATGGTGCAGGCTTGATTCAGCCCGTTCAGCAGGCCCACAGCGGGCGTGTAGGGATAGGCATTATTGGCATAGCCCTTGGCCATGTCATGCACATCGAAGAAGGTGCGCGGCAGGGTGCCGGTTTTCGTGGCCTCCATGGCTTTTGGCGAAAACCCGACAATGGCCAGCCCCGCTGTCAGCATGAAGCCCTTCTGTGAGCCGGTCACAGCGACATCGACGCCCCATTCGTCAAAGCGGAAATCCATCGACGCGATCGAGGACACCCCATCGACAAACAGCAATGCCGGATGGCCCGCCGCATCAAGCGCGCGGCGCACAGCGGCAATGTCGGATTTCACGCCGGTCGCGGTTTCGTTATGCGTGGCCAGAACCGCCTTGATCTGATGATCCTTGTCAGCAGTCAGGATATCCTCATAGCGATCTGCGGGCAGCCCTTCGCCCCAGGGCGTTTCGACAATCTGCACATCAAGCCCGTGGCGCTGGCACATGTCGATCCAGCGATGGCTGAACATGCCATTGCGCGCGGCCAGCACCTTGTCACCCGATGACAGCGTGTTGGTCAGCGCAGTTTCCCAACCGCCTGTACCGGTCGAAGGGAAAATGAAGATCTCGGCCCGGTCGCTTTTCAGAACCTTGCGCACCCCGTCGCGCGCAGGATGCAGGATCTGGCCGAAAAGTGGCGAGCGATGGTCAATCGTCGGCATGTCGCAAGCCTTGCGCAGGCTTTCGGGGATATTGGTCGGGCCCGGAATGAAAACGGGATTCTGAAAGCTCATGGGTGGTCTCCTTCGTTCACAGCGGCACCATACCAGCACCCGCTGCGCGAAGAAATTTTTTTGAAAAATATTTTCATTTTATTGCCAATGGATTTCATCCTTTCTTGTCAGGGCCTTGCGTTTTTCATATGGTGAAGGCATTTCTCACGGCGAAAACGGGGGTGCCGATGGATACGCAGAAGATTCGTTCGGGCCCAGAGCGCAGGGCGCGCGGCAGGCCCCGTGGCTGGGAAGATAAGACAGCGCAGAACACAATCAAATCGCTCGACCGCGCGATGGAGGTTTTCGAATATCTCAGCGCGGCGCAAGGCAAGCCCCTGACCATGCTGGCCGATGAGCTGGACCAGTCCCCGGCGACCGTCTACCGCATCCTTGTGACGCTCGAGGGCCGGGGGCTGGTCGAGTTCGACCATGATGAACAAGTGTGGCATATCGGTCCGCGCGCCTTTGTCATCGGCGCACGTTTCCTGCGCCGCAGCAGTCTGGTGGACCGTGCCCGCCCGATCATGCGCAAGCTGATGGACGTGACCGGCGAAACGGCCAATCTCGGCATCGAAAAGGAAGGCTCTGTCCTGTTCCTCAGCCAGGTCGAAACGCATGAGAGCATCCGCGCTTTCTTTCCGCCGGGGACATTGTCGCCGATGCATGCCTCGGGCATCGGCAAGGCGTTGCTCGCGCATATGGACCCGGACCGGCTGGAGCGGCTGCTTGCGAATGCTGATCTGACGCGCTTCACAGAGCAGACCATTACCGATCAGGCGGCGCTGCGCGAAAATCTGGGGCTGATCCGGAAGGATGGCTATTCTTTTGACAATGAAGAAAAGAATTCGGGAATGCGCTGTATCGCGGCACCGGTCTTCGACCTCAATCAGGAAGCGATTGCCGGGATCTCGGTATCCGGGCCGACCAGCCGGGTGGACGCGTCCGATATCGAGCGGCTCAGCCGCCCGGTGATCGAGTCCGCCCGGCAGCTGACCCTCGCCATCGGGGGCAATGTCACTCTGCCGCCGTCCTGAGCTGCCCTGGCCGCGCATGGGCTGCAGCACCCGGCCGGAGCGCCATATGCCGGTTCACATCCTTGTAGAGCAGATAGCGGAACCGACCCGGCCCGCCCGCATAGCAGGCCTGCGGGCAGAAGGCGCGCAGCCACATGTAATCGCCCGCCTCGACCTCGACCCAGTCATTATTCAGGTTATAGACCGCCTTGCCCTCGAGCACATAGAGCCCGTGTTCCATCACATGGGTTTCAAGGAAGGGGATCACGCCGCCCGGTTCGAGAGTGACGATGGTGAGATGCATGTCATGGCGCAGGTCGGCGGGGTCCACGAAACGGGTCGTCGCCCATCTGCCATCCGTGCCGGGCATCGGGGTCGGCGCGATGTCGTTTTCATTCAGCACCAGAACATCCGGCGCGTCCAGACCCTCGACTGCCTCATAGGCTTTGCGCACCCAGTGAAAGCGCAGCACCGCGTCACCCCTGTTATGCAGCGTCCAGCCGCTGGACGGGGGCAGATAGGCATAGCCGCCTGGTGTCATCTCATATGTCTGCTTGCCAACAGTCAGGCTGGCCGTGCCTTCGAGAACAAAAAGCACGCCCTCGGCCTCTGGGTCCAGTTCCGCCCGGTCCGATCCGCCGCCCGGCTGGACCTCCATGATATATTGCGAAAATGTCTCTGCAAAGCCGCTCATCGGACGGGCGACGACCCAGAGGCGCGTCTCATGCCAGAACGGCAGAAGGCTGGTCACGATGTCGCGCATGGTGCCTTTCGGGATCACGGCATAGGCATCGGTGAAAATGGCGCGATCAGTGAGAAGCTGCTCCTGCCCCGGATGTCCCCCGTGCGGCGCGAAATATTTGGTGCTCATGGTTGCTCCTGAAAGCAGAGACGTGTTGCCTTGCATTATGCGCAGCGCCACCATGGTCCGCTACCTGAATTTACCCAAAGGTTCTTTTCTGGAATTATTGATAATTGAGCCTGTATTCGAAGCTTCCGCAGAAAGTGAAGGGATCATGCGCCCGGTGGGATGGCCCGACGCCGTTTGGTCGGAAATCCGGCAGGCAGGGCTGTTCACGCCATCGGGTCAGTGTTCGGATGTCAGCCTGCCTGATCGCGCCATTCCACACCACCCCCTGCCGCGCGTCACCAAGCCGGGAGCAGGGCAGGGGGCTGATATCGCATTGGGGATGCTGTGACGTGCAAGCCCCCGCTCCCGCACCGGGCAACCGGTCACCGGAATGAAACCTGGTGTCACCGCTTGCATAGGCTGCGCTCTATCATCCCGCCTGAACCCTCACCTGTATGGGGGCACCTGCAGAATACTGGGCCATGCGCCACCCGTCAGCGCACGACGAAGACCGACACTTTGGCATGAGACGCGATATAGCCGCCATGCGAGGAAAAGATATACTCCATCAACCCTGGCTGGTGACTGGCCATCACCACCAGATCGGCCCCGGTTTCCCTGACCGCCTGCAGCAATTTGCTGTCGATCTCGGCACCGGGATCGGCGGAGCGCAGATTGAGCGCTTGCGCCGGGATTGCGTATTTTTCGGCCATGCGCGCGGCAAAGTCCTGCAATTTCTCGCTGTAATCTGCAGGGGACCGCGCAATTTCGGACGGCATTTCGCCCGAGACGCTGACGAAGATGATCTCTGCCTTGTGGTCGCGCGCCATGGTGCAGGCAATGTCAACGGCCTTGCCGAGTGTATCGCGCTGGGCAAGATCGACGGGAACCATCACTTTGGTGAACATGTCACTCTTCCTTGTCTTTCGAGGGGCTGGCCCGGCGGCATGACATGCACGCCGCCGGGTGATGGATTGCAAAACTCCCGGTCACTCCGCAGGTTCAGCGACACCGTATTTCGCGCGCCGATGATCGTTGAACAGCGCCTTGGCGAGCGACACGCACATCAGCACCATGATCACGGTAAAGGGCAAGGCCCCGATGATCATCGCATCCGACAGCGCATCCATGCCGCCCCCGCCTGCAACAAGCAGCACAGCGATCACCGCAGTCAGAATGACGCCCCAGATGATACGATGCTTGATGCCGGTTTCGGCCTGCCCGCCGGACATGATGGTGTTCATGACCAGAATGCCGCTATCGGCCGATGTGACAAGGAAGGTCAGGATCAGCACAACGCTCATGATCGTGATGCCGGTCAGCAACCCGCCATCGATCATATGGCCCAGCGTGACAAACAGCTTGGCGGTGTTGGACGCGCCGATGATGCTGCCCTCGGCCACGCCCGACAGTTCGAGATCAATCGCCGAGCCGCCCAGGATCGTCATCCAGGCAAAGCAGACCAGCGAGGGCGCGATCACGGCACCCAGCACGAATTCACGGATCGTGCGCCCGCGCGAGATCCGCGCAAGGAACAGGCCCACGAAAGGCGCGAAGGCGATCCACCAGGCCCAGTAGAAGGTTGTCCAGCCGGCCTGCCAGCCAAAGAGCCGCCCGTCCGTGCCCGCGGCATAAAGCGCGGCCGTGGTTTCAGTCGGGAGTTCAGCCACTGCTTCGGGCAGGCTGTCGCGGAACCCGTCGAGCGAGCCCCAGGCATTGGTCGCGCCGCCATAGACTGCGGCCAGATCCTCGGCGCTCAGCCCTGCCTGTTGCACGGCAGGGGCGGCGGAAAATGCCTCCAGCGACTGCGGCCCATGGGCCCCGAAGCTCAGATGCAGGAAGTTCAGGATGTAATCGACCAGCGCTGTGCCATAGGTGGTCATGGCGAAGGCGAAGGAGCCGAAGATCACGAAGGTCAAGATCAGGATGAAGGACATCACCAGATTGGCATTGGACAGCCATTTGATGCCCCGCCCGACGCCCGAGACCGCCGAAAGGATCGACAGGCCCATGATGGTGACCAGCCCGGCGATCAGACCGACTGTTGCCGGGGCCGGGGCCTCGCCGCTCATATCCATCATCCATTCCATGCCGGTGATCGCATAGATACCATCGACAAACTGGCTGACCCCGAAGCCGATGGTCACCGAAACACCCAGGATTGTCGCAACCACACCGATCACATCAACCACATGGCCGAAGGGTCCGTTTATGAAGCGCCCGAACAGCGGGGTCAGGGCGGTGCGGATCGTCAGCGGCATGCCGCGCGTATAGGCGTAGTAGCACAGGCTCAGGCCAGTCGCGACATAGATGGCCCAGGCGTGGAAACCGTAATGCAGGAAGGTGTAGCGATAACCCGGTTGCAGCCCCTCGACTGTATTGCCTTCGACATTGCCCGCGACCGTTTCAGGGTTCGACCCCCACAGGCCCAATGGCTCGGCTGTGGCAAATACCATCAGCCCTACGCCCAGACCCGCGCCGAACATCATCGCGAACCATGAGAAAGTCGAAAACTCGGGCTTTTCGCCCTCTTCCCCCAGAACGCGCGCGCCGGTCTGCGGGATCGCCGCGATAGCGAACAGGAAGAAGGTGAACAGCCCGACCGACAGGATGTAGAAGGTGTTGAAGCCTTCGAGCAGGCCCCATTTGATGTTTGAAAGCTGCGCGCCTGCCGCCAGGGGCCAGATCAGCGCCCAGAGCACAATCCCGACCATGATGGCCTTGGAAATTGTGGCGATGGGGATCGAGTGTCCCTCGTAGAAACCCTGATCAGCGGTTGGGATATCAACATCCGTGAATGGTGGCTTTATGGCCATGGTCTATCCTCTCTGTTCGTTGTTCCGGCAATAGGCGGTGCACCCGGTCTTCTGGAGGGGTGTCATTCTTGGGCGGCTGGTCCGCCGGTCCTTGATCCAATCTTGCGAGCCTAGGGCCTGTCCAATCCTTCTGGCCAGCAAAAGCGACCTTAGCATGTCGCTTTTCGACATCGCGTGCCGGTTTTTGTCCGGTGTGACGCGGGGCTCAGTCATTGTCACTGCCCTCGCTTCCAGCGCCTGATGCCGAGCGGGTCGAAGAGGGGACAGTGACGCGCAGCGCAAGAGCGTCTAGCGCGCGCCAGACATTCCTGGCCACCAGCGGCAGCTCTGCGACCGCGCGTCGGGGCTGCGATGCGGGGCCGCGCCCGGGCCGCAATGTCACACGGACCTGCGCGCGCGCGAGGGCGCAGAGCGGCGGGAAAGCCGGGTCGCCCCAGGGGTTGCCCTCTGTATGCAGTGTCACGGAAATGTCGTTCGTGCTTAACTGAAGATCATGCCTGCCCTGTTGTGCGGTGATGGCAAGGAAGGGAAGCAGCAGCCCCGGAACCGCGACATCACCCGGATCGAGCAGGGTCTGGTCTGCGACCTCGGGCAGGGTCGCGTGATCGGCCAGCGCAGTGCCCAGATGCAGCGGACAGCGCGGCCTGCCGGGGTCCTGCGAAGGCCGCAAGGCGCGTATGCGGATCGCATCCGAGTGCAGGCATTGCAAAAGCATATCGCAGCCGGGCAGGCCGCGTGCGGCCAGCCATTGGGCCGCATGGCCTGCGGCTTCGGCATGCCCCCAGTCGAACCCGGCCCCGCGCGCGGCTTTGGCGCAAAGCGCATGGGTTTCCGAACGCGACAGCCGCACTGCGCTGTCGGCCCCGGCGATGGGCGATGAAGCAACGCGCGTGGGATCGTTGGCCTGCATCCTCACGCGCCTGCCCCCATGTCGTCAGGATAAGGCGCGCCCTGGAACAGGCTGATGCGCACCCAGCGATCCGAGCGCGGGTCAAAGCGTGTCGCCCCGAAAAACGCGAGCTTGCAGCGCAGGATGTCGATGGGCAGCATCCCGGCACTGATCAGGTTATCGCGGATTTCCGCAAACGGGTGCCGCGCCGTGATCTGCGCGCGCTTGACCGCCGGGCGGTGTTCGGGCGCGGTGAGCAGCAGATGCGCGACCGGCAGATCATCGGGACGGTCTTGCAGCGCCTGCCAGAGTGCTGCGGCCTGTCGGCCAGTATCAAGCGGCCATTCGCGTTCGGCACCGGGTTCCTCATGGCGCTCGCCCAGTCGCGGCTCGAGTTTGTCTTCGGACACATACCAGAAGCGGGCGCAATGATCGGGTGCTGCATAGTCGATCCCCAGCGCCCAGTCGTAATGCGCCCGCAGAATGGTGCGCAACGCGCCCACGGGCATTGCGCCATTGACGGCGAAAGCCGTGCCTTCATCGGCATCCATGCAATCCCCCAGCCCGTCGATCAGCGGGCCATGCGGCTCCAGCATCGCGGCGAGCAGCGCTTCCTGCCCTTCCAGCGGCAAGCCATCCTGCCCCCAGCGCCACAGGTCGTCCCAAGGGTGCGCAGTCCGCTGGTCCCAGCCATTGGCGACATGGGCAGCGATGCGGGCAAGAGCGTCGCGCAGATCGGCCAGTCTCAAACGCTGGATGTCATGCGCGCTGGTCCAGAGATCGGCGTTTTCGCGCGCAGCATTCAGCGCGGCGTGAAACCCCGCCAGTTCATGCGCGCCGACGCTGGTTTGCGCGCGGACCCGCGCCAGCGCCTCTTCGCGGGCCAGCATCCAGTTGTTCAGCAGCACCGGATGGCGGATCACGAATGGGGCCATGCCCAGACCCGTGGAATTGCCGACACCCAACCCGCGTCTCAGATCGGGTGCAAGGCGCGTGGCCTTATCCCCGCCGCGCGCGCGGGCCAGATGCTCGACCAGATCGACGGTGAAGGCGCGGGTCAGCCAGACCGAGAGCATCTCGGCCTGAAACGGCGCGCTCAGTTCCGGGCGCTGCGCAATCGCTGCCCGATCCGCTGCGCCGAATTTGCCTGACCCGTAAACTGCCGTGGTGCGCATAAGATAGCCGGTTTCCAGCAGCATCGCCGCGTCAGGCTGCGCGCCTGCTGCCAGCCGTGCCACGACATGCTCGAACAGGCGGACCGAGCGATTGGCACGGCTCAGGCAGAGTTCGCGCGGGGAAATGCGCCCGGCTTCTTGCAGCGGCACATTGGCCGCAAGCCGGTCCAGATCCGCAGGGGTGGGCGTGCCATCAAACAGCGCGAAAGTGGCGTCCCAGGCGGTGGCGATCACGCGGTCCGAGCGCGCTTCTGGCGGCAGGTCATGGGCGAAGGCCACAAGGCTGTAGGTCCGCACAGGACCAATGGCGCGGTAGACCGCGCGGCCCACGCCTTTGGCGTCGATTTCCCAGACGGGGCGGTCAAAGCGCCAGCCCTCGGCCTGCATCCGCCGCAACAGTTGGCGCAGAAAGGAAAGCCGCGTGGGATGGCTGCATCCCATCCGTGCAAGGCGCATCACCTCAGCCGGGCTACGCCGGAAATTGCGCGCCTGTGGCATGGGGTTCAGCCCCTCGCAACTCATTGCGCGGCCTGTTGTCGGGGGCGTTGTGCTGCGCCGAAGCTCTGGCGGAAGAAACGCGCCCAGTTGCCGCCCATCACAGCGCCGACATCAGCATGGCAGAAGCCTGCCGCGCGCAAACCGGCCTCGATCTTCCCGAAATCGCGATTGTCGTGAAACCAGTCGGGCATGGGTGGAAAGCCGGGGTTGTCGGCGCTGCCCTCGCCATAGTCGCGCGCTTTGGTCCAGCGGCCTGCGCGCATCCAGTCCACCACGCAATCCGGCTGGTCCTGACACAGATCGGTTCCGATGCCGATACGCTCCACCCCCATCAGATCGGCCGTGCGCGCGACCATGGTGCAGAACTCCTCCAGCGAGCAATCACTGCCCCTGCGCAGATGATGCGGATAGACCGAAAACCCCAGCATCCCGCCGCTTTCAGCCAGCGCGCGCAGCACGCGCTCGGATTTGTTGCGAAGCGCCGGATGCCAGCTTGCCGGGTTGGCATGGGTGATGGCGATGGGGCGGGTGGACTGCGCGATGGCGTCGAGGGTTGAGCGCTCGCCCGAATGGCTCATGTCGATGACCATGCCGACGCGGTTCATTTCCGCCACCACCTCGCGGCCCATGCGGGTCAGGCCGGTGTCTTCGGCCTCATAGCAGCCCGTGGCCAGCAGCGACTGGTTGTTATAGGTCAGCTGCATGAAGCGCAGGCCCAGCCGGTGCAGCACTTCCACCAGCCCGATATCATCCTCGATGCAGGACGGGTTCTGCGATCCGAAAAAGATCGCGGTGCGGCCGGTCTGGCGCGCGTGGTCGATGTCTTCCGCTGTGAAGCCCTGAAAGATGAGATCCGGAAACTGCTCGAACCAGCGGTTCCAGCGCGCGATATTCAGCACTGTTTCGCGGAAATTCTCGTGATAGGTGATCGTCACATGCACAGCATCGACCCCGCCTGCACGCATCTGGCGGAAAATCTTTTCCGACCAGTTGGCATATTGCAGCGCGTCGATGCGCGGATGCAAGTGGAGGCTCATGCAGGTGCCCCCGACTGGATGTAAGAGGTCTTGACGATGGTGTAGAATTCCTCGGCATAGCGCCCCTGTTCGCGCGGCCCGTAGCTGGAGGCCCCGCGCCCGCCAAAGGGCACATGATAATCCGTGCCCGCTGTCGGCAGATTGACCATGACGCAGCCCGCCCGCGCGTTGCGGCGGAAATGCGTGGCGCGGGCCAGATCGCGGGTCATGATGCCTGCGGTCAGACCGAATTCAGTGTCATTGGCGATATGCAGGGCTTCGTCATAGCTGCCCGCTTTCAGCACACAGGTGATCGGCGCGAACATTTCCTCGCGGTTGATGACCATGTCGTTGCGTGTGCTGGCAAAGACCGCAGGGGCCATGAAATACCCCTCGGTCGCGCGCTCCAGCCTTGTGCCGCCGCAGAGAAGCTCCGCGCCTTCGCGCTTGCCGGTCTGGATATAGTCCAGATTGGCGGCAAGCTGGTCGGCGCTGACCACCGGGCCGATCTGGGTGCCCTCTTCGAGCGCGTGATCTACCTTGAGCGCCTGCGCGCTCGCGACCAGTTTTTCCACGAACGCATCATGGACACGGTCATGCACGATCAACCGGCTGGCGGCGGTGCATTTCTGGCCTGTGCCGCCAAAGGCTGCGTTGGTGGCATGCGCCACGGCCAGATCGAGGTCGCAATCCTCCATGATGACCATCGGGTTCTTGGACCCCATTTCCATTTGCAGCTTGGTCATGTTGGGAATGGCCGCGCGCGCAATCCCACGCCCCACAGGCACCGATCCGGTGAAGCTGATTGCATCGACGGCGGGGCTTTCCGCCAAAGCTTGCCCGATCTCGCGCCCGGCCCCCATCACCAGATTGAACACCCCCTTGGGCAAGTCCTGCTTCGCGATGATCCGGGTCAGCGCCACAGCGCTGGCCGGGGTCTGGTTCGCGGGTTTCCAGATCACGGCATTGCCGAAGGCCAGTGCCGGGGCGATTTTCCATGCGGGCGTGGCGACAGGGAAATTCCAGGGCGAGATGATCGCGACCACGCCCACTGGCTCGCGCCGGACGTCGATTTCGATATCCGGCCGCACCGAGTCGGCGGTCTGGCCCAGCTGGCGCAGGGCCTCGGCGGCGAAATAGGTGAAGAACTGGCCCGCCCGGTAGACCTCGCCCTTGCCCTCGGCCAGCGGCTTGCCCTCTTCGCGGGCGATCAGCCTGCCGATCTCTTCGGCCCGCGCCATCATCTCGGTGCCGATGGCCATCAGCACATCATGGCGTTTCTGCGGACCAGTCGCGCCCCATTCAGCCTGCGCGTGGCGTGCTGCAGCCAAGGCTGTGGCAAGCTGGGCAGCATCGGCCTGCGCAAAATGGCCGATGACATCCGACAGGTCGGACGGATTGCGGTTTTCCACCTGTTCCGGCCCGTCCAGCCATTTGCCTGCGATGAAATTGCGGGTCTCGAGTTCCATGTCGTTCCTTTTTCGCCGCTCAGGCGGATTTGATCCTGTCCATCAGGGCGGCATCGACCTGCACGCCCGCTGTTTCGATACGTTCGCGATTGGCGGCGCGGCGCGCCCCGGGCAGTCGCGTGCCCGGCTGATCCGTGATCGCTTGCGCCAGCCGCAGAATGGCCGCGTCAAAAGCATCGCCCGAAAAGCCCGCCGGATCGACGCCGATGAAAAACTGCCCTGTGCCCGGAGGCCCGCCTTTCGGGCCGGAAAAGGGGCTGGCTTCCAGCCCAAGATTGCCACCCGACAGGGCGGCGGCGAAGATCTCGGCCATCAATCCCATGCCGAAACCTTTCTGCCCGCCTGCAGGCAGCATCGAGCCCGCAAGCGCAGCCTCGGCGTCCCCGGTCGGCTGGCCATCAGCATCGAGCGCCCAGCCCGGTTCGATCGCCTCGCCCTTGCGGGCGCGCAGGATGATCTCGGATTTCGCAATCGCACTGGCCGACTGGTCGATGACCAGCCGGGCGCGACCTGCGCCATCGGGCACGGCCAGCGCAAAGGGGTTCGTGCCGATGACCGGCTTATGGCCACCGATGGGCGCAATCGAGGCAGGCGCATTCGTGAAACACAGCCCCACAAGCCCGGTCTCGGCCAGCCGTTCGGCATGATGGCCCAGAACCCCGCAATTATAGGACCGCGACACTGCCATGGCCGCAATGCCCTGCGCGCGAATGGCCGCATCAAATTCGGGCCAGCCTGAATCAATCGCAGCATGGGCAAAGCCATGCGCGGCATCGACATGAACTGCCGCAGGCCGGGGGCGGGTCACGACAGGGCTGGCATTGCCCAGAACCTTGCCGCAGCGCAGATGCTCGGCATAGATCGGCACATACATCAGACCATGGCTGCGAATGCCATCGCGCTCGGCCAGTCGCGTGGAGCGCGCAACCGAGGCCGATTGTTCCCTGCAGGCCCCTGCGCGCGCCAAGGTCTGATGCGCAAGCGCTTCTACCTCATCGAGTGTAAGTGTCGTTTCAGTCAT
>SKRP01000140.1 GCA_007118445.1 Natronohydrobacter sp. | reverse complement strand
CGAATGTATGCAGCATCAGCGTGACGGTGAAATCCGCCGGATCGCGCCCGCTCTCGCGCAGGGCCTCATGGTAAATCTGTATTTTCTCGGCCACTTCCGCAACCGACTGGCCCAGAAGATGGGTCAGCACATGCGCGCCCAGACGCCCCGCCTCGCGCCATGTTTCGGGGTTGCCAGCGGTGGTCAGCCAGATATTCAGCTCTTTCGAAACCGGGCGCGGCAAGGTCTGGATCGGCACTGGGCCGTCACCCTTGTCAAATTCGACCTTGTCGCCGCGCCACAGTTTGCGGACTGTCTCGATGGCCTCGAACATCGCGGGCTTGTTCTTCGGCACCTGGTTTTCGGGCCGGATCACGAAATCCACCGGATGCCAGCCCGAGGCAATCCCGATCCCCGTCCGCCCGTTGGTCAGATTGTCGATCACAGCCCATTCTTCGGCAATGCGGATCGGATGGTGCAGGGGGGCCACGCAGGACCCTGCACGCACGGCCAGATTCTTCGTCACTGCGGCCACAGCGGCCCCTGTGACTGACGGATTCGGGAACGGCCCGCCAAAGGCATGAAAATGCCGCTCGGGCGTCCAGATCGCGCAGAAGCCATGTTCATCGGCGAATTTCGCGCCTTCCAGCAGCAGACGGTATTTCTGCGGCCCCTGCCCGTCATCATTGCCCCAATACATCAGGCTGAAATCCATGGCCTGACCAGAGACACGCACAGGCCCCTTGGCCACCATCGCGCGGTCCTCATCGCCCATCAGGACAACCTTGAAGCCGCGCGCGAGGGTCCAGAACAGCTCCAGCACCGAAATATCGAAACTGAGCGAGGTGACAGCCAGCCAGACCCCCGGCGGGTCATGGCGGATACGGTCATCCATCCCGGCAAAGAAATTCGCGACATTGCCGTGCTCGACCATCACCCCTTTGGGCAGGCCGGTCGAGCCAGAGGTGTAGATCAGATAGGCCAGATCATCCGGCGTGACGCCGCTCTCAAGGTTTGTCGTCGCAGCATCTGCCAGCCGGATATCGGTATCAAGCTGCAACACATCGGCCCCATGCGCGGACAGAACATCCAAGAGCGCATGTTCCGTCACAATCACCGGCGCACTGGAGTCACTCAGGAAATGCGCCAGCCGATCCGCCGGGTAACTGGGGTCCATCGGCACATAAGCGCCCCCGGCCTTCAGGATGCCCAGCGCGCCCACCAATAGCCCCGGACCCCGCCGCACGCATAGCGCCACCGGCGTATCCGGCCCGACACCTATTTGCATCAGCACATGCGCCACGCGATTGGCCCGCGCGTTCAATTCTGCATAGGTCAGGCTTGTGCCCTCATGCACCAGCGCCACAGCATCCGGCGTCCGGTCGGTCTGCGCTTCAAACGCATGGTGAATGCATACGCGGTCATAATCGCGGGCCGTGTCATTCAGGTCTGGCGCAGTCTCGCCATTCAGATGCGCGGCCATTGCCGCCACCAGCGCTGTGGCCTGATCTGCCGAAACGACTGCCGGATCATGACGCAGACAGCCTGCGCCAAGGTCCAGCACCAGCGCAGCGGCGACCTCTGCGCCATCGACCACAGCAATTGGCGGCGGGCTCAACACGCCCAGCTGCGGATCACGCGCAGCAATATCGCGCGCAAAACCCGGCGCGCGGGCGGCAAGGTCCAGCTGACGGGTAATCGCGCCCTCGGCTGCGGCCATATCCACCCGCAACGGCACCCAGCCCGACAGGATTTCCGGCGCAGCCTGCATGGCCGCTGTGACATAGCGCAGATCAAAAGCGCGCAGCCCAAGCTGTGCCGACAGCGCGGCGCCAAAAGCCGCGATCAGCGCAGGCTTTTCCGCAGCAGGCACGGCCACACTGACCGAGGCTACCCCGGACCCCATCGGCGCAGCCTGCATCTGCCGCAGCGCCGCGCGGTAAGCACCCTCGCCTGAAACAACCGCCGCCAGCGCATCGGCAAAGCGCGGCTCCGGCGCGGGCAGAATATCCCCGACCGAGACCAACGCATCCGGCGCAACTGGCAGACCCTGCTGGCACAACAGCCCCATACAAACCAGCGCGCCGGTGCCGCAGGCGATGGTCACGCTGTCAGAATCCATTGCCAGAACCTGCCCCGGCTGCCCCGCGCCTTCGACGACCGCGGCCGTGCTGACGCAGACCACCTGCCCAGCCAACCGCAGCTTGGGCGTGGTCAGCGGGTTCCAGTATGGGCCATGATCAAGCGCACGGACCAGCCGCGCCAGATCAGCGCTCGGGCGCGCGAAATCCAGAAAGCCAGCAAAATCGGGCCGGTCATTACGCTTGCACAGCGTCCGCTGCCCCAGATCCTGCGCGACCCCGGCAGCGCCCTGCTCCAGCGCATCCATCACCTCGGCGAAACTGTCAGACCCGGCGGCAAAACATTTGGCATTGATCGTCAGCGCGGTTTCATCCGCCTCGATCGCAAAGCGCCGCTGCACCAGCACTGCGCCCGCATCCACCCCCGGCGTGATATGATGCCAGGTGATCCCATGCCCGGCCTCGCCCGCAATCAGCGCCCAGACCGGCACATTCAGCCCGGCATAGCGCGGCAAGGGGCCATCGTGGAAATTCACCGCCCCTTTGCGCGGCAGCGCCAGCAGATCGCGCCCCAGAATATCCAGCCCGGCAATGTTCAGCAGCCAGTCAAAAGACACCCCTGCCAGCCGCTCCGCAAGCCCCGGCCCCGGCGCGACAACCGCGATCCCTTGCGCCGATGCCCAGTCCGACAGACGCGGATTGCGCGTTGCGACAGCGGCGACCCAATGCCCGCGCGCCAGCCATTGCGCGCCACATTCGGCCAGAAGGGCCTCTTCCCCGATCAGAATTGCGGACAGGTTCTGCATCACTCTTACCTCTCGACGGGTGCCCCTTGCCCCCGTGTTCTGCCCTCAGCGGCCGTCGCGCCCGGCATGAGGTTCGTCCATGTCTCTGTCACAAGATCGCGGAGAAAATATGGCGCGATCCGTTCCTCTTTACGTTCCAGCATCCGGCGAAGTTTCCAGATGGCCGCGCCAGAAAGATGCGCCAGCGTCACAACCGCCAGATAGGCCGCCCCCCCGCGCTTGCGGAAATAATGCGACCGCGATGCAAACCAGTAGCGCGGCTGGCGTTTCCATTCCTTCATGCCGGTGCTGACTGACCCGATATGCACCACGCGCGCATCCGGCAGATAGATGCCGCGAAAGCCTGCATCCCTGATCCGGTGGCAGAGGTCGGTTTCTTCAAAATACAGGAAAAACGCCTCGTCAAACAGACCGACGCGGTCCAGCACAGGCACCGGGAACATCACGCTTGCGCCTGCACACCAGTCGATTTCGGTGGGCTGATCCGGCACCCCCATCGGCACGACATGACGCGCGAGCAAGCGCGAGATCACGCCGGTATGCGCCGCCCCCTCGAATTCGGACCAGACCGAGGGGAAGCGGAAGGCAGTGACATGCGCCACATCATCCTCGCCGCGCACATGGCTGCCGACAAAACCGCAATCGGGGTTTTCCAGCAGGTAATCGCGCAGCCGCGCAATCGCGTCTGGTTCGGGAAAGGCATCCGAATTCAGCAGATAGACGAAATCGGGCCTTGATCCATCCGGCAGCCCGGCGCGGATACCGGCATTATTGCCCGCGCCAAACCCACCATTGCGCCCAGACTGGATCACACGCACACGCGGCCAGCCTTCGGTCGCGGCGACCAGCGCCTCGAACGATCCATCCTGACTGTCATTATCGACAATCGTGATCGCGCCCGCGATGCCCTCCATCGCCGTCACAGCGGTTTCTGCCGCGCGCAGGGTCATTTCTGCCGTGCGGTAGTTCAGGATGACGGTCAGGACGGTGGCGCTCATTCTGCGGCCTCCTGCCTGCGCGGAACCGCCGCCATCAGCTTGCGCAGCCGCGCCGCCAGCACCCGGACATTCGGCTCCAGCACCATCGAATCGTGATCGCCCGGCACTTCATGGACCTGCAGATTGGGCGCGAACCGGCCCCATTCATTGTCATCAAACACATATTCCTTGCCCGCGCTGACCCATTGCCCACCGGACACACGCCAATGCTTGTCGAGCGGCGGGCGGAACAGGATCAGGTTTCCATCCCAGGGCTGCACCTCATAGGCCGCGACCGCCTGCCGGAACGCCGCTTCAATCGCGGCATTATGGAAGGCATCGGCACTATCGGCCGCTGGCCCCTGCGCAAGCTGCGCCTGCCATTCTTGCCGCGCGCGCCACCATTCCAGCGCATAGCCCGGCCCCTTGCGCCGGAATTCCGCCAGCTTGATCAGCGCCTTGTCCTGACGGGTCAGGCTTGGGCGCACCGGCAGCGGCGTGTCCAGCAGGACAACCATATCAACCACTTCACCTGCCGCTTCCAACTGGCGCGCAATCTCATAGGCCGTGATCCCGCCACCCGAGAACCCGCCCAGAGAATACGGCCCCTGCGGCTGGACCTGCCGCATTTCCGCGATATAGTCGCGCGCCGCATCTTCGATCCGGTCATGGGGCGCTTCACCCCCGAACAGCCCACGCGCCTGCAACCCGTAGAAGGGCCGCTCGCGCCCCAGAAGCGTGGCCAGATGGCGCAGGTTCAGTACATTGCCGAACATGCCCGCGACCAGGAAGAACGGTGTCTCCGGCCCGCCTTCGCCCTCATGCATGGGCACCAGATGCGTGAATCGCCGCCGCTTGGGCAATTCGCGCACTTCTGCACTGCCATCGAGCGACGCGCCCGTGACCTCGGCCACCATCGCCGCACAAGCCGCAATCGTCGGCGCTTCAAACAGCACGGAAATCGGGAATTCGACGCCAAACGCCTTCTTCACCTGCGCGAACAGCCGCACCGCGATCAGCGAATGGCCACCCAGATCGAAGAAATTATCCTCGACCCCGATCTGGTCGATCCCCAGAAGCTCCGCCCAGAACCCGGCCAGCGTGCGCTCGATATCATTGCGCGGCGCGACATAATCCGTGCCCAGATCAGGCCGCTCGAATTTCGTCTCGCCGCTCGCGCGTGTGCTCTCGCTCTCGACCTGCGCGATAAGCGCCTTGGGGTCGATCGAGGACACAACCACCGGCGACACGCCAGAGGCCAAGGCCCGCAAGAACGCCTCGCCCCCCTCGCGCGGCGTGATGCCAAGGCCCAGCATATCGCGCAAGCGTTCTTCGGCAGGCGACAGCGTTGTGCTTTGCGCAGGCCCGTCGCGTTCCAGTTCCGAGGCGCGAATGGGCGGCGCGTCCGCGAAACCCCCGGCTTCCAGCCGCTTGATGCTGAAGCGTGTGATCTCGGCCACGACCGTGCCATCAGGCCCAGCCAGCGTAATATCGAAACTCGCAAATCCCGGTTCCGGTTCGGCCCGCAACCGGACATGGCTGAACACCTCGCCCGGCAGATCGCGCCAGACGCGCAAACGGCCATAGGAGAGCGGCACCCACAGATGCGCGCCCTGATAGCCGGGGATCAGCTTCATCGCCCAGCCGGTCGCCAGATCCATCAGCGCGGGATGCAACACATGACCCGCCGCCAGATCACCATGATAGTCGCCCGGCAGGCTCAGTTGCGCCAACCCCTCGCCCTGACCAAAGGCCATCCGGTTCAGCACGCGCCAGCGCGGCCCGAAATCCAGATGCGCCTCTTGCGGGCTGGCCAGTCCCTGCCCCTCGCGCGGTTCCCCCATCCGGGTCGTGATCGCCGCCAGATCAAGCGGCGCGGGCGCGGTGTCCCGCAGCAGCCCAAGCTGCGCCTGTGCATTCAGCACGAAACCCTTGGTCCCGCCCTGCATGACGTCGCTACGCAACGAAAAATCATAGCCTTCCGCCGTGCGCGCCAATGTCGCCCGAACCTCGCGCGGCTCCGGCACCGAGAGCGCGCGGAAGAAATACAGGTCACGG
>SKRP01000081.1 GCA_007118445.1 Natronohydrobacter sp. | reverse complement strand
GCCCCGGTGTGACCGCCAAGGACATCACGCTTTCGGTGATCGGCGCAACCGGCACGGCGGGCGGCACCGGCTATGTGATCGAATATTGCGGTCAGGCCATCGAAGAGTTGTCGATGGAAGGCCGCATGACCGTGTGCAACATGGCCATCGAGGGCGGCGCGCGCGCTGGCCTCATCGCGCCTGACCAGAAAACCTTCGACTATGTCAAGGGCCGCCCCCATGCCCCGAAAGGTGCGCAATGGGAGGCCGCACTGGCCTGGTGGAAAACGCTCACATCCGACCCGGATGCGGTCTGGGACAAGGTTGTCACGCTCAAGGGCGAGGATATCGCGCCGGTTGTGACCTGGGGCACCTCGCCCGAAGATGTGCTGCCGATCACCGCCTCTGTGCCCGATCCCGCCAGCTTCTCGGGCGGCAAGGTCGGTGCGGCGCAGCGTGCGCTGGACTATATGGGCCTGAAAGCCGGTCAGAAGCTGACGGATATCGAAATCGACACAGTGTTCATCGGCTCCTGCACGAATGGCCGGATCGAAGACCTGCGCGCCGCAGCAGAAGTGCTCAAGGGCCAGAAGATCCGGGTCAAGCGCGCCATGGTGGTGCCCGGCTCCGGTCTGGTGCGCGCGCAGGCCGAAGCAGAGGGGCTTGCGCAGATCTTCATCGATGCCGGTTTTGAATGGCGCCTTGCGGGATGCTCGATGTGCCTCGCGATGAACCCCGACCAGCTCAGCCCCGGCGAGCGCTGCGCAGCGACCTCGAACCGCAATTTCGAGGGCCGTCAGGGCCGCGGCGGGCGCACCCATCTGATGTCCCCGGCGATGGCCGCTGCAGCCGCGATCACCGGTCGGCTGACCGATGTACGTGACCTGATGACACAGCCTGCCTGATTTCATCTTGCCGAAAATACTCTGGGGTCCGGGGCAAAGCCCCGGCGCTCCGGGTCAGGAGAGACAAATGGAAAAATTCACCAATCTGAGCGGCATCGCGGCCCCCATGCCACTGGTCAATATCGACACCGACATGATCATCCCGAAACAGTTCCTGAAAACCATCAAGCGCTCGGGGCTTGGTGTGAACCTGTTCGACGAGATGCGCTATGACGATGATGGCAAGGAAATCCCCGATTTCGTGCTCAACCAGCCCGCCTATCGCAAGGCGCAGATTCTCGTGGCCGGCGATAATTTCGGCTGCGGTTCCTCGCGCGAACACGCACCATGGGCGCTTGCGGATTTCGGCATCAAGGCGATCATCTCGACCAGCTTCGCCGATATCTTCTACAATAACTGCTTCAAGAATGGCATGTTGCCGATCGTGCTGCCCGCCGAACAGGTCGAGCATCTGATGGAAGATGCCCGCAAGGGCGCGAATGCCCGAATCGAGATCGACCTCGAATCGCAGACCGTCACAGCGGCAGACGGGCAGGTCTTCAACTTCGAGATCGACCCGTTCAAGAAGCATTGCCTGCTCAACGGGCTGGACGATATCGGCCTGTCGCTGGAAAAAGTATCTGCAATTGATGCTTTTGAAAACCGCGTCTCGCAAGAGCGTCCCTGGGTCTGAGCCTTGCCAACAAGGCATTCCTGGAGCGGCATCCCTTTGGGTTGCCGCATTTTTTCCGCAAATTTGATGCAAACTCGCGACAGTTTCCGCTCGAAAATGCCACAGCCCTGACCGATCCTGTCCTTGACTATTGCGAGGGTGGCAGGAAATGGGCAACATTGTGTCAAGAATGAGGCAAGCCTTGCCGTCATGGCGAGGCGACACAAAAAACCCGCGTCCGGTGCGGACCGGTCAGCGGGGTCATGGACGAGGCAGCAGAGTTTCGATGTCACAAGTGGCACAGTATGTCCTGCGCGGAATCTGTATCGCGCTTCTGGTCCTGAGCCCTGCTCTGATCCTGCCGGGCGTGTCCCAGGATGTCGCGCTGGGCATAACATTGCTTGCGCTGATGGCGGCCGTGGTGGTGGTGACAGAATATTCCGCCGCCTATCCCGGCCTGATCGAATTTCGTGACGCGAAACCTTATAACCGAGCCCGTTTCACCATGCTGTCGATGGTCGTGCTTCTGACCACCCTGTTGCAGCGCGATCTTTTGATGGCGCAAGACACATCCAGTTTCATTACCGCAGGGGCCTTGACGCTGGGGCAGTTATTGGACTTCCCGTTCAGCCCTGTGCGGCTGCTGGTCCTGTCGCTGCCGCAGGGGCTGCCTGCCGAACATGTCGCGAATGTCGCGGCGGCAGCGGCCATGGCGTATGTGCTCGCTGTGACCGGATTGGTGGCCTTCACCAGCATGACGATTCTCGGCTACTGGCCGCGCAGCAATTGTGCCTTCAATGTCTGGGTCAATCTGCCCAATTTCGACCCGACCAAAGGGGTCGATGTGGTCCAGCGCCTCGAACGCGATGCGCAGGTTAACATTCTGTTAGGGATTATCCTGCCATTCTCGCTGCCGGTGCTTTTGCATATCTCGACGCTGCTGGTGCAGCCGATGACGCTGGAAACACCTTTGGCGCTTGTCTGGGGGGTGTCGCTCTGGGCCTTCATTCCGGTCAATCTGGTGATGCGCGGACTGGCGATGTACCGTATCGCACAGCTGGTGCGCGCGCAGCGCCGCCGGGTCGCCGAGGCAGAGGATGCACTGCCCTTGCCAGTGCGCTCTGCCTATTCCTGAGTGCTCTTGCGCTTTGTGCCCCGACCGCCGCAGCGCAGACTGACACCACGCTGCGGCTGGCCTTCTGGCGTATTGACCTCGGGGGCCGGGGGCCAGGACATACGCTGCGCGAAATTCTGGCGCAGGCGCGCGCGCCGGTGCAGAAGGCCGACCTGATCGCGCATATTGCGCCCGATATCCTTGTGCTGTCCGGGCTTGATCACGATCACGGACTGGCCACCCTGACCGCGTTTCGCGACCTGATCACCCGGCAGGGCCATGAATTCGCGCATGTCTTTGCCCTGCCCTCGAATGCCGGTCTGCTGGACCGGGCAGGACAGATCGCGCCACAGCGCCGCCGCAGCCCGGATGACGCTCAGGGCTACGGGCATTTCCGCGGCGAACGCAGCCTCGCGATCCTGTCGCGCCTGCCGATTGACACGACAGAGGCGCGCGATTTCTCTGCCTTTCTGTGGCGCGATCTGCCCGGCGCGAAACTGCCCTCGGTGCCCCCCGACCGCCTGTCAGACCAGCGCCTGTCCAGCACCGGGCATTGGGATGTTCCGGTCCTGCTGGACCATGACCGGAAACTGCATCTCTTGATCTATCAGGCCGGTCCCCCAGTCTTTGGGCCGGGGGATGGCTGGAATCGCAACCGCAATCATGACGAAACCGCTTTCTGGCTGGCCTATCTGGACCAGCGCCTGCCCATGACCGCCCCTGACGCCCCGGTCGTGCTGATGGGCGGCAGCAATCTGGACCCGTTCGACGGCGACGGGCTGCATCAGGCGATGCGCAGAGTTCTGGATCATCCGCGTCTGCAGGATCCGCAACCAACGAGCAAAGGCGCTATTGATGCGGCCACCACCGAGATGGATCGCGCGCAATCCGGCCCGCCCGAACGCGACACAGTGCACTGGCCGCAGCCCAATGGTCCCGGCAATCTGCGGGTCAGCTATATCCTGCCGGATGCCCGTCTGAGCGTGCGCGATGCGGCTGTGTTCTGGCCAAGTGCCAATGACCCTGATGCAGCATTACTCGGCGATCCTGACGAGCCGCCGACACGACACCGGCTGGTCTGGGTCGATCTGGACCTGATGCCGCCTTAATTGATCAGCCCGGCATGGCGCATGGCCGCGTCCATCTGCGCCTTGGCCGGATCGGTCAGCCCCAGCAACGGCAAGCGGACCTCCTCGCGGCATTTGCCCAGCCGCGCCAGCCCGTATTTCGCCCCGACCAGTCCCGGCTCGGCGAAGATCGCGACATGCAGCGGCATCAGCTTGTCATGCAGCTCCAATATGCGCGCCCTGTCGCCTGCAAGGCTGGCTTCCTGAAATTCGGCACAGAGACGCGGCGCGACATTCGCTGTCACCGAAATGCAGCCCACCCCACCTTGCGCATTGAACCCCGGCGCTGTGGCATCCTCGCCCGAAAGCTGGATGAACTCCGGCCCGCAGCTCATGCGCTGCAGGCTGACGCGCTCCAGCTTGCCGGTCGCATCCTTCACCCCGATGATGCGCGGCAATTCCGCCAGCCGCCCCATGGTTTCCGGGGTCATGTCCACGACCGAACGGCCCGGAATGTTGTAGATGATGATCGGCAGATCGCAGCAATCATGCAGCGCGGTGAAATGCGCGATCAGCCCTTCCTGCGTGGGCTTGTTGTAATAGGGTGTGACCACCAGCGCCGCATCCGCGCCGACCTGTTCGGCATGGCGCATGAAGCCGATTGCCTCGACCGTGTTGTTCGACCCGGCCCCGGCGATCACCGGCACGCGGCCCGCTGCGGCCTTGACCACTTCCTCGATCACCTGCTCATGCTCGGCATGGCTGAGCGTGGGGCTTTCGCCGGTCGTGCCTACCGGCACCAGCCCGGTCGAGCCCTCGGCAATCTGCCAATCCACCAGCCCGTGCAGCGCCTCAAGATCCAGCGCGCCATCTTTCAGGGGCGTCACCAATGCCGGAATGGACCCTCTGAACATGATCTTCGCCTCCCTGAATACTGCAACTGCAGGCCCGTGACACAGCTGCTTGCGCAATTGTGTCTTGCTGCCCTGCGCGAGCCGGTTAGAACTATCGGCAGTATTTTTCAAGGCGAAAAGAAAGTCATTCATGATCATGAGGGCCGGGTATCGCGCAGGTATTTGCGCAGTTCTGTTGGGCGTGGCCGGTTCACTGGCGGTCCCGGCAGTCGCACAGAACACGCCGCCGCCATCGCGCGATGCCGGGCTACTGGGTGCCGCCACCCGCAGCGCACGCGCCGGGGACGTGGCTCAGGCGCTGGAACAGGCGGGGCGCATCTCGCCGGTGGCTGCAGATCTGATCCGGTGGGAAGCATTGCGCGAAGGGCATGGCAGTTTTCAGGACTACGCGCATTTTCTTGACAGCAATGCGCATTGGCCGCTGAGCAACACTGTGCAACGCCATGCCGAACGGCGGCTTGCCAACCAGCCGCCCGAGACGGTCCGCGCCTTCTTCACCGAGCGCAGCGCATTGACCGAAGCCGGACAGCTGGCCTATCTCGCCGCCCTGAAAGACGCCGGAAAGAGCGCCGAGTCTGAGGCCTTCGCCCGAAAGCTCTGGCGCGAGGAGCCGCTTTCGGGCGAGGCCGAGCTGCAACTTCTGCGCAGTTTCGAGAGCGCCGTTGCGCCCCATCACGCGACCCGTGTGGACATGCTCTTGTGGCGCGGCCAGCGCACAGCGGCCGAGCGGCATCTGAACCGGATCGAGGACGGGCTGCAACAGGTCGCGCGCGCCCGGATCGCGCTGCAGGAACGCGCGACCGGGGTCGATGCGCTGGTCGCGGCGGTGCCCGACGCGCTGCAATCGCATCCTGGCCTGATGCATGACCGTTTTGAATTTCGGATGCGCGCGGGAAATCCTGAAGGGGCCGGTGATCTGATCATCGCCCAGTCGCGCCATCCCGAGGGGCTGGGCGAGCCCGAAGCCTGGGGGCGCAGGCGGGTCTTTCTGGTGCGCACCACCCTGTCAGACGGTGATTTCCAGCGCGCCTATGACCTGGCCACGCCCCACGGGCTGGAAGATGGGCTGTTCTTCGTCGATCTGGAATTTCTGGCCGGGTTCATCGCGCTGGAATATCTGGATCAGCCGGAAAAGGCGCTCAACCATTTCCGGGCGCTGCGCGTGCGCAGTTCCAGCCCGATCAGCCTGGGCCGCGCCGGATACTGGGAAGGCCGCGCGCATGAACGGCTGGGCGATCCGATTTCCGCAGAGGCCGCCTATCAGTTCGGCGCAGAGCATCAGAGCGGCT
>SKRP01000205.1 GCA_007118445.1 Natronohydrobacter sp. | reverse complement strand
GCCGCCCGCGATGCGCCCTGCGATCGTCGCGATATAGCCCGTGCCGGACCCCAGATCGAGCAGCCTGTCATCCGGTTTGAAATACCCGCGCATCGCGCGCGCCTCATCCTGTTCAAAATGGCCGCTTTCCAGTGCAAGCCGCACACGTTCACCCAGTGCAGCCTCCGGAATGCTCAGGGACACATCATGCAGCTGAAACTCGGGCATTCTGGCCTACTTCCGAATGGTTTGCACCGAAGCGTAGCATTCCAGTTCGGGCGGACCCAGATAAATGTCGGAATGCGCGCGCACGGCCTTATGCGAGCCGCGGAAATTCTGCGATTTCGCCCAGGCGTCAAAAGCCGCCCTGTCACGCCAGAGCGTATGCGACAGATAAATGGTCGCCTCTTCGGTGCTGGCCCCGCGAAACAGATGGAACTCTATGAACCCGTCCAGATCGGGTAATTTGCTCTCGCGCGAGGTCCAGATCTCCTCGAACGCGGCTTCCTGTCCGGGCCGCACCCGAAAGCGGTTGATTGTCAGATACATGCGCGCTCCTGTTTTGGCTCGCGGATAGTCTAGATGCGATGCGCCCAGATGCAAGCCAGCGCTTTTCAGCCGCGCCGGGTTTGCGTATGCTGCAGCGCAAATCAAGGGGCGGGACAGATGAAACTCTTTGCAGGGCTTGGCAATCCGGGCGCGAAATATGCGGGCAACCGGCATAATATCGGCTTCATGGCGCTTGATGCGATCCAGCGCGCGCAGGGGTTTTCGCCCTGGCGCGCGAAATTTCAGGGCGAACTCAGCGAAGGCATGATTGACGGCGAAAAGCTGATCCTGCTCAAGCCGCTGACCTTCATGAACCTGTCCGGCCAGTCTGTCAGCGCGGCGCTGCGCTTCTACAAGCTCGCGCCAGCCGATCTGGTGGTGTTTCATGACGAGCTGGACCTTGCCCCCGGCAAGCTGCGTCTGAAACAGGGCGGCGGCCATGCGGGCCATAACGGGTTGCGCTCGATCCATGACCATATCGGCCCGGATTACGCCCGGCTGCGGCTGGGCATCGGCCATCCCGGCCACAAGGACCGCGTGTCGCCCTATGTGCTGTCGGATTTCGCCAAATCCGATCAGGACTGGCTGGACGATCTCTTGCGCGCAATTGGACAGGCGGCGCCGTTGCTGGCGAAAGGCGATAACGCGAAGTTCAGCAATCAGGTGGCACAGCAGCTGAACCCCGCACCCAAACAGACCCGCGCTGAAAAACCTGCCCCGGCCCCGAAGTCACGCCCAGATCCAGCACCCGAGGATACCCGCAGCCCGCTGCAAAAGCTGATGGATCGCTTCCGGTGAATTTCCGCACGCATTGCCACGCCCAGGCGCGGGCCTGCGCGGATCTGGGCTCGCCTTTCACGGCGCGATTGCTGACGCTGATTGCAGATCGCCTGCGGCCCGATACCCCGGTTGCCGATACTCTGCTGAACTGGCCGCGCGCGCGTTTGCAGTCTGATGCCGTCGCGCTGCGTCTGGCCGGGGCGCTGCATCATCTGGTTCTGAGCGGCGCGGCGCGGGTTCTGGCGCGGCATTACGCCAACCCGGCAGAGGTGTCGGACGCGCAGCTCTGGCATGTGCTCGATGCGGCGCTGCGCCTGAATGCAGCAGCGATCCTCGCCACGCTAGAAAGCGCCCCGCAGACCAATGAGCTGCGCCGTTCCGCAGTCTATATCGCCGCTGCGCATTGGCTGACCGCAGCCTATCGCCTGCCGCTGGTGGTCTCGGAACTGGGCAGCGCGGCGGGGATGAACCTGATCTGGGACAGCTATGCGCTGCAGATCGGGGATCAGCGCTACGGTCCTGCCGAGGCCGCAATCTGCCTTTCGCCCGACTGGCATGGCGCGCCCCCGCCCATGGCTCCGCCGCTGATCCGGTCGCGCGCGGGTGTGGATCTGAACCCGCTTGATCCGGTCGCGGATCGGCTGCGCATCCTGTCCTATATCTGGGCCGATCAGCAGGACCGGCAGGCCCAGAGTGATCAGGCGCTCGACCTGCTGGCCGAACTCCGCCCCGAGATCGCGCAGGGCAATGCCATCGACTGGCTGGAGCGCCGCCTGTCGCGTCCCATACCGCAGGCGATCCATCTGGTCTGTCACACGATCACGTGGCAGTATTTCACCGAGGACGATCAGGCGCGCGGGCTGGCGCTGCTGGCGCGTGCCGGGGGGCGGGTGCGCATGGATGAACCCTTGGCGCATCTGTCGATGGAGGCGGATGAGGCTGGCCCCGGTGCGGCGCTGAAGCTGCATCTGTGGCCGGGCAATGACCGGATCGCGCTGGGGCGCGCGGATTTTCATGGCCGATGGGTCGATTGGCAGGCCCCGGAGCTGTGACAGGCTGGACCTGTCGCGCGGCAGGATTACGTGGCTTGTGGGATAACAGGGAGAGCGGAAATGACAGTCAAAGCAGCACCTTCGGTCAATGTTCTGGGGGGCAGCCTGCAGCCCTGTTCGAAGGATCCGGTCACCGGGTTCTTCCGCAACGGGCAATGCGATACCTGCGCGCAGGATCAGGGCAGCCACACGGTCTGCGCCGTGATGACGGCGGAATTTCTGGCCTATTCCAAATATCTGGGCAATGATCTGAGCACCCCGCGCCCGGAATACCAGTTTCCCGGGCTGAAGCCCGGCGATCACTGGTGCCTTTGCGCAGGCCGCTTTCTGCAGGCCCATACCGAAGGCGTCGCGCCACAGGTCACGCTGAGCGCCACCCATCTGCGCGCGCTTGATATCGTGCCGCTGGACGTGCTGCGCCAATATGCGGCGGACCACGCCTAATCGCGCGTCTCCGGCCCCTCGGCCTTGTCCCTGCCGCGCTGGTCATCAGCCAGCAGATCGTCGATGAAAACGCTCATCAACTGCCCGCGCCCGCTGACCCCGGCCTTGCGATAGATGGCATTGGTCTGCGCCTTCACCGTGCCTTCTGAAGTCTTGCGGAAGGCCGCGATCTCGGCGGTGGAAAACCCCTTGAGCAGGAAAAACGCCACATCGCGTTCGGCAGGGGTCAGGCCCCATTGGGCGAAATGGCTTTCCAGAACTTCCATGAAAGCGCTCGAGGCGCGGCGGAGCTGCGCCTCGGCCCGGCCCAGCCGCCGCTGCGACTGCACCAGCAGCGCGCCGGACATGACAAGCCCGATCAGCAGCGCGACAGCCGCGCCGATTTCCATGAATTCGCGCAGCCGCCAGTCAATCGGCTGGCGCGCAATGCCCAGAGCGGACATGGCAATGTCACTGATGAAGAACAGCCCGCCCACGGCCTGCACCAGAACCATCACCACGATCAGCAGCTTGAGCTTCACGCTTGCCCCCTTTCGGATGTTTCCGGACAGATGCGCGGGATCGGGATCATGGTCAGCCTCCGGTCCCATATGTCATCTCGTCATGCAGGACAGTGCCCCCGCGCGGCATCGTGGTGGTGTCGGCATCAGGGGCTTCATGCGGGCCGAATTCGACTGCGTAATCGCGCAGGATCTGGCCAGTGGACAGGTCAAGCACCACTTCGCGCCAGATCAGATCCCTTGACGCCACAAAACGCACCCGACCGAGCAGCGTGCGGGTGCTGGACATAACCTGATAGCCCTGGCCCTCGAGCGCAGCGCTGACCATTTCGGGGGTGATGCGGTGCTCATCTGCCGCGACCAGGCTGGCCGCGAAAAACAGCAGCAGGAGCGGCAGACGCATCGCGCGCTGCAAGAGGGCAACCCAACAGCTCATGATGCTGTCACACCTAGCAAGACACTTACGCGCCGCACCCCGCAACATAGCTGCGGGGTGCGGCCAACTCACGTCACTCGTTAACTCTGCACACAGAGCCGGGACGGACACGCGACGGCCGGGTTCCGACCCGAGGGATCATCGTCGCCAGACAGGACCTCAACGTCACCATACCAACCACTCTCAAACCTGCCTGCCCGGCGAAGCGCCAGCCTGAAACCAGCACATGCACGTCCGCCCCGAATTACTGCCGCCCCGAATTACTGCGCAGCCCTGGCGACGTGTCGGGGACCGCGCCGCCTGCACTATCCGGATAGCGGGAAAACTGCGGCAATTCTATCGGGAAAGGGTTTATTTCGAGCTCATAAACTATAGTTTATGCCTTCATATCAAAGCCCAGATGCTTCGCGACGGTGAAAATATCCTTATCGCCGCGCCCGCACATATTCATCACCAGCAGATGGTCGGCAGGCAGATCCGGCGCGATTTTCAGCACATGGGCCAGGGCGTGTGACGGTTCGAGCGCGGGAATGATTCCCTCGAGCGCACAGCAGGTCTGGAAGGCCGAAAGCGCTTCGTCATCGGTGATCGAGACATATTCCGCGCGGCCCATATCCTTCAGCCAGGCATGTTCCGGCCCGATGCCGGGGTAATCCAGCCCCGCCGAAATCGAATGCCCTTCCAGGATCTGCCCATCCGCATCCTGCAAGAGATAGGTGCGGTTGCCATGCAGCACGCCCGGACGCCCGCCAGTGAGCGAGGCGCAATGCTCCATCCGGTCATCAACACCGTGGCCCCCGGCCTCGACCCCGATGATCGCGACCTCCTTGTCGTCAAGGAACGGGTAGAACAGCCCCATCGCGTTCGACCCGCCGCCGATTGCCGCGATGATCGTGTCGGGCAGTCGCCCTTCGCGCGCCATGATCTGCTCTTTGGTTTCCTTGCCGATGATCGACTGGAAATCGCGCACCATCGCCGGATAGGGGTGCGGCCCGGCCACAGTGCCGATGCAGTAGAATGTGTCGCGCACATTCGTCACCCAGTCGCGCAGCGCATCATTCATCGCATCTTTCAGCGTGCCGCGCCCGGACCGCACCGGCACCACCTCGGCCCCCAGCAGCTTCATGCGGAACACGTTCGGGGCCTGCCGCTCGACATCATGCGCGCCCATATAGACCACGCATTTCAGCCCGAACCGCGCGCAGACTGTGGCCGTGGCCACGCCATGCTGCCCGGCCCCGGTTTCAGCGATGATCCGGCTCTTGCCCATGCGCATCGCCAGCAGGATCTGGCCCAGCACATTGTTGATCTTATGCGCGCCGGTATGGTTCAGCTCGTCGCGCTTCAGGTAAATTTTCGCGCCGCCGCAATGCTCGGTCAGACGCTCGGCGAAATACAAGGGCGAAGGGCGGCCGACATAATGCGTCCACAGATCATCCATCTGCGCCCAGAAACTGTCATCCGTCTTGGCGCGCTCATATTCCGCTTCCAGATCCAGGATCAGCGGCATCAGCGTTTCCGACACGAACCGCCCGCCATAAATGCCGAAACGGCCATTCTCGTCAGGAACAGTCAGGAAGGAGTTGATCAGATCATCTGGCATGGCGCGCGCCTTTCAAGTTTGCATATGTGTCTTTCCTAGCGCCCGCGCCATGGCGCGGCAAGCGAAAGACCCGCGCGGAACGGGTTGAAGCGGGCGGCGGAGGAAAAACGCTCAGCGCTCAAGGACCAGCCGGTCGCCTTCGATCGAGATCCGCGCGAAACGGCGCAGATAGGTCATGCCCAGCAGCGAGATATGCAACTCGCCTTCGGTAACAGAGGCAGTCACATCGCGGTCGCGAATATCCAGATCGCCTGCACGCAGCGCCACCTCGTCCAGCGTCACCCGCGCGGTGCGCACCATGCCATTCGCGGTCATCGCCTGACCGAGGAAATTCAGCGATGCCGGATCGATGCCCGCGCGCATGGCATCCTCGCGCGTCAGCACCAGATCGCTGGCCCCGGTATCGACCAGAAAATCGACCGGGGTGCCATTCACCCCGAGCGTGATATGAAAATGCCCGTTGCGGTCCGCGCGCAATGCGACCCCGCCCTCGCTGACCACGGTGATACGGTTTTGCTGCGACAGATCCTGCCACAAGCCGTATCCCGCAGCGACCCCGACAATGATCAGCCCCCAGAGGATCAGCTGACGCAGGCTCTGGCCGATGCCCTGCGTCCGCGCGATCAGGAAATAGCTGATCAGCACAGTGCCCCAGATGCCCAGATAGACAAGCATCGCGATCTGGTCACCATCGATAGTCATCTTGTTCTCCTGATCTCTTGCAGGATGTATCTGTGGCCTGTCTTGCGCGAAAACATCTGCCTTCACGCAGCCGTGACATCATGGTCATAGATCCAGTTGAACCGGCGCAGCGGCGCATCGGGCCGAATTTTGCCGGAAAGGCGCAGGACCAGATGCGCGAGCGGGGCCAGCGGCGCGCGCAGATGATAATTGCGCGCATTGCGATTGGCGGCCTCGACCACGCGCAACACGCGACCCCGGCGGGCGTGCTGCCAGGCCGCCAGCGCGGCCGGACTATCCGCGTTCTGATCCAGCATATGCGCCAGCGACCAGGCATCCTCCAGCGCCAGATTCGCCCCCTGCGCCATGAAGGGCAGCGTCGGATGCGCTGCATCGCCCAGAATCGCCGCCTGCCCCCGATGCCAGTTTGCCGCGACCGGATGGCGGAACAGCCCCCAGAGCCAGAGCGTATCAACCTGTTCCAGCCAACCCGGAACGGGACCGCCGAATCCTGCAAAAGCGGCGCGCAACCCGGCCTTGCTGCCAGGATGGCTCCAGCCCTCTGCGGCCCAGTCGCGGCGCTCTTCAACCGCCACGATATTGCGCAAACTGCCGCCACGCAGCGGGTAGCTGACCAGATGCCGACCCGGCCCCATGAAGACCTGCGCCTCTGGCGCGTCATCGGGGCGGCCGGGAATCAGCGCGCGCCACGCGACCTGACCCGTGAAGAACGGGGCTTTCCCGGCAGACGGGTTCAGCGCAGGGCGGATCACCGAATGCAGCCCGTCCGCGCCCAGCACCAGATCGGCGTCGAGCTGCGTACCGCCCTCCAGCGTGACTGAGGGGCGCGGGCCATCAGGGGCGATTTCTGTCACCCGCGCGACCATCCGGGTTTCGACGTCGTCCAGCGCGCCGCGCAAGACCTCGATCAGATCGGCGCGGTGGATCAGATGGAAACCCGCATCCCCTGTCGGCAGGTCGAGCCGCAGCACCTGCGCGCCGCTCGCGCCCTTGCGCAGCACGACCGCGCGGCTGCGCGTGCCCAGCCGCTCCAGCGCCGCGCCCTGCCCCAGCGCCGCGATCACCCGCGCGCCATTGGGGCTGATCTGCAACCCGGCCCCGTGTTCGAGAAACCCTGCCGCCTGTTCCAGCAGCGTGACCCGCGCGCCGCGCTGCGCCAATGCGCCCGCCGCCGCGATCCCCGCGACCCCGCCGCCCACAATCAGGACTTTCAGCCCCTTCACCGCCATACGCACCCCCAACAGAAAACACCGGACGCTGACCCGCGCCCGGTGTTGAAATTCATTGCCCTGTGCACGGTCGCTCAGTCGTCGCGATGCACGCGCTCATTGCGCTCATGCGCTTCCTGCGCCTGCAGCGTCATCGTGGCGATCGGGCGCGCATCCAGACGCTTGAGCGAAATGCGCTCGCCGGTCGCTTCACAATACCCGAACTCGCCATTGTCGATCCGGCGCAGCGCGGCATCGATCTTGGAAATCAGCTTGCGCTGGCGGTCGCGGGTGCGCAATTCCAGCGCCCGGTCGGTTTCTTCAGAGGCCCGATCCGCAACATCGGGAATGTTGCGGCTGGAATTGGCCAGTTCGGCAAGCGTTTCCTGCGAGCCTTTGAGAATATCCTCTTTCCAGACCATCAGCTTGCGCCGGAAATATTCCAGCTGGCGCTCATTCATGAAGGGTTCGTCTTCTGCCGGCCGGTAATCTTCCGGCAGGAAAGTCTCTGGTTTCATGCCTCGCTCCTCGGTTTCATCCGAAACATAAGTGTTGAGGTTCTTCATGGCTGCCTCACCTATATCCCGTCCCTGCGCTGTGCGATAGCGGATGCGCCCGGAATTGTCACGCGCTTTCCTTGTGCTGGATGGCCACGAGTTGCATCAGCGTTGCAACCTGACTTGTCGGACAGCAGCATGCAGGCTAGGTTGCCGGAAAAGATCAGTTTGTTGCGTCGGATAATGACAATCGGATGACAGCACGAAGCGAGAGCGGACAGAAATGCAATTCACCTCTACCCAGAGCTATATCGCCAGCGAGGATTTGCAAGTCGCGGTCAATGCCGCTGTGACCCTGCAGCGCCCGTTGCTGGTCAAGGGCGAGCCGGGCACCGGCAAGACCGAACTCGCGCGGCAGGTCGCGGCTTCGCTGGGCCTGCCGATCATCGAATGGTCGATCAAATCCACCACCCGCGCGCAGCAGGGCCTTTATGAATATGACGCTGTGTCGCGGCTGCGCGACAGCCAGCTGGGTGATGCGCGCGTCAATGACGTGAAGAACTATATCCGCAAGGGCAAGCTCTGGCAGGCATTCGAGGCCGAGGGCCGTGTGGTCCTGCTGATCGACGAGATCGACAAGGCCGATATCGAGTTTCCCAACGATCTGTTGCAGGAACTCGATCAGATGCAGTTTTTCGTCTACGAGACCGGCGAGACGATCAAGGCCCGCCAACGCCCTGTGGTGATCATCACCTCGAACAATGAAAAAGACCTGCCGGATGCGTTCCTGCGGCGCTGTTTCTTCCATTACATACGCTTCCCCGAGCTGGAGACGCTGAAAGCCATTGTCGATGTGCATTTTCCGGGTATCAAACCCGCACTGCTGACCACGGCACTGACGCAATTCTACGAGATCCGCGAAACACCGGGGCTGAAGAAGAAACCCTCGACATCCGAGGTGCTGGACTGGCTGAAACTGCTTCTCGCCGAGGATCTGTCGCCCGAGGATCTGAAACGCGACAATGCCAGCGCGCTGCCGAAACTGCATGGCGCGTTGCTGAAGAATGAACAGGATGTGCATCTGTTCGAGCGGCTGGCCTTCATGGCGCGCAGGCAGGGGCGCTGAGATGGCAGTGACGATTTCCCCGCTCACCCGTGCTGACAAGCCGCAATGGGCGCAGGTCTGGTATGCCTATCTTGATTTCTACGACACGACCCTGCCGCTGGATGTCTATAACACGACCTTCGAGGCGCTCTTGTCCGACGACCCGCACAGCCCTTTCGGCCTGCTGGCCTGGGCGGATGGTCGGGCCGTTGGGCTGGTGCATTACCTGTTCCATGCGCATTGCTGGAAACCGGCGGGGATCTGTTATCTGCAGGATCTCTATGTCGATGAGCAGGCACGGTCGCAAGGCGCAGGCCGCGCGCTGATCGAGGCAGTTTATGCCGCCTCTGACGCGCGCGGCGTGCCCGATGTCTACTGGACCACGCAGGATTTCAACGCCACGGCGCGCAAGCTCTATGACAAGATCGGGGTTGAGACACCTTTCATCAAATATGTGCGGCCCGCATGAAAGGCGCCGTTTTTCCCGCGCTTTGCGCCCTCGCGCTCGCCGCTTGCGACGCACCACGCCAATCCATGCCGATCTCGACCGAGGCGCCCGCCGTGCAATCGCGCGCGGTCAGCTCGGCGGCATTATTCGGCCCGCCCCGCCCCTTTGCACCGGCGCGCAGCAATGCCCAGATCGCGCAGGATATTCTGGAACTGGGCTTCCGGCTGGAATCGGGGCGCGAGATCCCGCAATTCTCACGCTTTGAAGGCCCGGTATCCTTGCGGCTGAGCGGGGATGTGCCGCCGCTGGCCGCGACAGAAACCGACCGGCTGATTACCCGGCTGCGCTCAGAGGCGCGGCTGGATGTGCGGCGCAGCGATGCAGCGGCGAATATCGTGGTGGAATTCGTGCCGCGCGCGCAGATGCGCCGGATGGTGCCGGATGCGGCCTGTTTCGTGATCCCCAATGTGTCCAGCTGGGCCGAATTCCGCGCCAATCCGCGCGGCGCGCATCTGGACTGGACGCAGGTGGTCACGCGCGAAAAAGTGCTGGTGGTCACACCTTCAGACACCAATGTTCAGGAAATGCGCGACTGCCTGCATGAAGAAGTCACCCAGGCGCTCGGCCCGCTGAATGACCTGTTTCGCATCGGCGAGACGATCTGGAATGACGATAATTTCCAGACCTCGGCCACGGGTTTCGACATGCTGGCCCTGCGGGTCTGGTATCATCCCGACCTGCGCCCCGGCATGAGCCGCGAAGATGTGGCCGCGCGCTTGCCTGCCATTCTGGCGCAGCTCAACCCGCGCGGGCAAGGACGCAGCGCGGTGCCGCTCGACCCGGTTCCCACACCGATGGTCTGGAATGTGGCGATTGAAAACGCGCTGGGCAGTTCCAGCCGAAGGCGCGGTTTCAACTTCGCGCAGGACGCGCTGCGCATCGCTGTGGCCGAAGATTGGCGCGATGAGCGCATGGCCTTCAGCCTGTTTCTGGCCGCCCGCTACGCCCCGCCCGGCGAGGGCGAACAGGCGTTGAATGCGCTTGTGAGCGCCGCCGCGATCTATGCCAACCGCCCCGGCGGCGAAGTGCCGCGCGCGCATGTCGAGTTGCATCTGGCCGCCCAGGCGCTGGGGGCCGGGCAGTATCCGCTGGTGCTGCGCCTGACCGATGCCGCGATGGGGCCAGCGCGGCGCACGGAAAACGGGGCGCTCCTGTCTTCGCTGATGCTGTTGCGCGCGCAGGCGCTGGAACGTATGGACAGGCAGGCAGAAGCCGAACAATTGCGGCGCGACGCTGTGCCCTTCGCGATTTTCGGCTTCGGGTCTGAAGAAGCAGCGGCAAACCGGCGCGCGGAAATCGCCGCGCTGATCCGCGAATGACAAGGAAATAGAGCGTGGGAAATAGATCATGATTGTGATCATCGGGGCAGTTCTTGGTCTGGTGCTGGGGCTGCGCAACGCGAAACAGGCCGGTGGCGACACCAAGGACCGCGCGCAATATGCCGCAGTGGGCGCGATTATCGGCGGGCTGTTGGGTCTCTTTGCCACGATCGGGTTGGAGAAACTGCTCTGAGGTCGCGATGTTCCTGCCCTTCTTTCAAAGCCTGCGCGATCATGCGGTACCCGTCTCACTGCGCGAATATCTGAGCTTTCTGGAAGCGGTTCAGGCCGGGCTTGTCACCTATGACATTGACGGGTTCTACTACCTTGCGCGCAGCGCGATGGTGAAGGATGAGCGCCATCTTGACCGCTTCGACCGCGCCTTTGCCGCCAGTTTTGCAGGCGTCGAGGCGCTCAGTCTGGATCAGGTGCTCGATGCTGTGGACCTGCCGCGCGACTGGCTGGAGAAGATGGCCGAAAAGCATCTGACGCCAGAGGAACGCGCGCAGGTGGACGCGCTGGGCGGGTTCGACAAGCTGATGGAGACCCTGCGCCAGCGGCTGGAAGAGCAGAAGGGCCGCCATCAGGGCGGCAATAAATGGATCGGGACAGCGGGCACCTCGCCTTTCGGGGCCTATGGCTACAACCCCGAAGGCGTGCGCATCGGGCAGGACAAGTCGCGCCACAGGCGCGCGGTCAAGGTCTGGGACAAGCGCGAATTCCGCAATCTCGATGACACGGTGGAGCTTGGCACCCGCAATATCAAGGTGGCCCTCAAACGCCTGCGCAAATGGGCGCGGGACGGGGCGGAGCAAGAGCTTGATCTGGATGGCACGATCCGGTCCACCGCCGAACAGGGCTGGCTGGATGTGCGCACGCGGCCCGAGCGGCGCAATGCAGTGAAGGTGCTGCTGCTCTTGGATATCGGCGGGTCGATGGATGACCATGTGCGCGCGGTCGAAGAATTGTTCAGCGCCGCCAAGGCCGAGTTCAAGCATTTCGAGCATTATTATTTCCACAATTGTCTTTATGAATTCGTCTGGCGCGACAATGCGCGGCGCTGGACCGAACGGATGCCAACCTGGGATGTGCTGCGCCATTATGGCAGCGACTGGAAATGTATCTTTGTGGGCGATGCGGCGATGTCGCCCTATGAAATCGCCTATCCCGGCGGCGCGAATGAGCATTGGAACGAGGAATCGGGCGAGACCTGGTTGCGCCGCGCCTGTGCGCAATGGCCTGATCATCTCTGGATCAACCCGACCCCGGAAACGCATTGGCGCTATACGCAATCCACGAAGATGATCAGCCAGATCCTCGAGGGGCGCATGGTGCCGATGACGCTGGATGGATTATCGCGCGGGATCAAGCTCTTGGGGCGCTGACTGCATGAGCTTCGCCCCCTAACCCATAGCAATAAAAGCGGATTTCCGCCGACCGATTTGCACTGCTGCGCCATGGCTCTTAGGTCTTGGGCAAGCGCAGGGCGTCACGCCCGCTGCGTGAGTGCAAACAGGAGAATACCATGACACTCAACCGTCTGCTGACCACCACTGCCCTGATGGCCGCGCTCGCGGTGACGCCCTTTGTCGCCCCGCAGGCCGAGGCGCAGGTGCAATCGGAAGGCACCGAGATCGTGACCGATGACGCCATGATCGATGCGTTCATCGAGGCCGCGCTGGCTGTTGCCGAAACCCGTCAGGGCTATCTGGCCCAGCTTGAGGCCACCACCGATGAAGCCGAGCAGATGGCCCTCGTGCAGGAAGCCGATGCGGCGATTCTGAGCGTCGTCGAGGCCGCCGAGGGCATCACAGTTGACGAATATATCGCTATCGGCGATGCAGCCGCTGCTGATCCGGAACTGGCCGCCCGTATCGAGGCGCGTTTCACCGAAGCCCATGGGGACGGCTGAATCAGCCTCTGTGTGAACGCAAAAGCCGGGGCAGCGCGCTGCCCCGGCTTTTTTCATCAGACAATGTTGCAGGGTTATTCGATGCTGACCCGCGCCATGCGATCCGGATCGCCCATGACCGCACCATTGCCGCCCGTGCCGCGCTTGATCGCATCCAGCACGTCATAGCCATCCTTCACCTGACCGACCACAGTATATTGCCCGTTCAGATGCGGCGCAGGGGCGAACATGATGAAGAACTGGCTGTTGGCGCTGTCGGGGTTTTGCGACCGCGCCATGCCCACGACCCCGCGCTCGAAGGACTGAGCGCTGAATTCAGCAGGCAGGTTCGGCATATCCGATCCGCCCGTGCCCCACATGCGCCGATCACCATCCGCGCGGCCATTGGCGACATCGCCGGTCTGCGCCATGAACCCGTCGATCACGCGGTGAAACACCACCCCGTCATAATCGCCGCGCTCGGCCAGGGTCACGATCCGCTCGACATGTTGCGGGGCCAGATCGTCGCGCAGTGCTACGCGCATGGTGCCATTCGCCTGCCCTTCGACCTCGATCACCATCACGGGGCCAGAATGATCGCCCGGCACTTCGGTATCCGCATTGGCGCTTTTGATGTTCAGCCAGCTTGCCCCAAGGATGACGAAACCCAGCGCAAACAGCCCCGCGAAAATCAGACGATCACGCATCGGCAGCCACCTTGACGCTCAGCATCTTGTCGGGGTTCGCAGGCGGCTCGCCACGGGTGATGGCATCGACATGTTCCATCCCCGAAATCACGCGCCCGTATACTGTGTACTGGCGGTTCAGGAAGTGGTTGTCGTTGAAATTGATGAAGAACTGGCTGTTGGCGCTGTCGGGGTTCTGCGACCGCGCCGCCCCCAGCGTGCCGCGGTCATGCGGGACGCCCGAGAACTCGGCCTTCAGGTTCGGCAGATCCGACCCGCCGGTGCCCGCGCGACCGGGGTTGTAGTTCTTTTCCGTGTTGCCATTCGCCACATCGCCGGTCTGGGCCATGAACCCGTCGATCACGCGGTGAAACACCACATTGTCATAGGCCCCTGCCCGCGCCAGTTCCTTCATCCGCGCTGCATGTCCGGGGGCCACATCGGGCAGAAGCTCGATGATGACAGTGCCGGATTTCAGCTCCATCAGGATGGTGTTTTCAGGGTCTTTGATCTCGGCCATAAGGCGCTCCTTGCAATTGGATCTGACGACACCCTACTGGACCCGGCACCGCAGGAAAACCCCATTCGCGCGGGTGCAGGCCATTGACCCTGCCCTGTGTTTCACGCCAGATAGCGGCGAAATGACCAGAGGGGTACGGATATGACCTTCCACACACTTGATGACATGGATTTCGCAGGCAAGACCGCGCTGGTCCGGGTCGATATCAATGTCCCGGTCGAGAACGGGCAGGTCACGGATGCGACACGTATCGAACGGATCGTGCCCACGATTACCCATATCACGGGCGCGGGCGGCAAGGTCGCGCTGCTGGCGCATTTTGGCCGCCCCAAGGGCCAGCCCGTGCCCGAAATGTCGCTGGGCCAGCTTGTGCCTGCATTGGAAGCCGCGCTTGGCCAGCCTGTCGGATTTGCCGAGAACTGCATCGGCGGCCCGGCCAAACGCGCTGTGGCCGCGATGGAAGCGGGGCATGTCGTGCTGCTGGAAAACACGCGTTTCCATGAGGGCGAGGAAAAGAACGACAAGCTGTTTTCGGCATCATTGGCGGCTTTGGGCGATATCTATGTCAATGACGCGTTTTCGGCAGCCCATCGCGCCCATGCCTCGACCGAAGGGCTGGCGCAACTGCTGCCCTCTTGCGCAGGGCGGCTGATGGAGGCCGAACTCAAGGCGCTGGAGGCCGCGCTCGGCGCCCCCGAACGGCCTGTTGCCGCTGTGGTGGGCGGCGCGAAGGTCTCGACCAAGCTTGACCTGCTGTCGAACCTGATCACAAAGGTCGATCACCTGATCATCGGCGGCGGCATGGCCAATACCTTTCTGGTGGCCAAGGGGGTCGAGATCGGCAAATCGCTGGCCGAACGCGATATGGCCGACACCGCGCGCGACATCATGGACAAGGCCGCACAGAGCGGCTGCACCCTGCATCTGCCGCTTGATATCGTCGTGGCCCGCGAATTTGCAGCCGGGGCCGCGCATGACACCCTGCCGGTCGGGGACTGCCCGCCCGATGCGATGATCCTTGATGCCGGGCCGGAAACCGTGGCGGCGATCACCGGGATATTCGGCCAGTGCAAGACGCTTGTCTGGAACGGCCCGCTCGGTGCTTTCGAGATTGCGCCTTTCGATGCCGCAACAGTTGCCGCCGCGCAGCAGGCCGCGCAGCTGACCGAAGCGGGCGATCTGGTGTCGGTCGCAGGCGGCGGCGATACGGTCGCGGCGCTGAACAAGGCCGGTGTCGGCGACAGGTTCAGCTATATCTCGACTGCGGGCGGGGCCTTTCTGGAATGGATGGAAGGCAAGCAGCTTCCGGGCGTTGCCGCGCTGGAACAGGAGTAAGCGGGCATGGCGACACTGGTCTGGATCGGTGCGGCGGTCTCGCTGCTGGGGGTCGCGGCACTGGGATGGTGCATCCTCTATGTGTTCCGGCTGCGTAAGGCCGGGCTGGACGACGCAACCATGCGCGCGCGGATGCAAAAAGCCGTGCTGATCAATTTCGCAGCCCTTGCCGTATCGACACTGGGGCTGATGATGGTGGTTCTGGGCATCTTTCTGGGCTGAGCGAAAATGCGCCACAGCAGGGATTCCCAAACCGCGCCTTCTATGCGATAGTCGGCCTAGAACAAGCCGCAAACGGCAGCATGAGCAGGCAGTCACATGAAACGCACGCGCCCGGCCATTGGACCGCTTTTCTATTTCGGCACGGCTATCGTGCTGGGTCTGTATTTCACATTCGCAGCAGTTCAGGGCGATTTCGGCCTGTTCAACCGGGTGCAGATCGATGCCGAGATCAAGACGCTCAAGGCACAGCGCGACAACCGGCAGGCAGAGCTGGCGCAGCTGGAAAACCGGACACGGCGGCTGTCGGATGATTTCCTTGATCTTGACCTGCTCGATGAGCGCGCCCGCGACGTGCTGGGCATGGCCCGGCCTGATGAGATCGTGATCCGCTGAGCCGTGCTGCGGTCCGATAAGGTCCGATGCGGCACCAACTGCCCCGGCATCTGCAACTCAAATCATCAAACGCGCCGCGACCAGGGAAAAAAACGCTCACAGGGCATATGTCGCTTTGACACAGGCGCGCTCTCTACCCTAGATTGTCACTATCGTCGGAACAACCGGAGTTCTTTCAGCCTGTCATGAAGCTGTGTCATTTGCGCGAGATCAAGGTCATGCCGGCCCGGATCGTGTAAGAGCGCGGGCATGGTGATACCATGGGGCCAGACGGGAAACAGGCGCATGTCATGCGCACAGATTTTGGGGAGAGGAAAGATGTTTGACCCGATGACGCTCTGGATGCAGAGCAGTCTAGTCTGGATCAGGCTGTTCAAGCAGCAGCAAGAGCTTTATTTCCGCATGTTGGGCAGCGTTGCGCAATCCATGCCGCATGAGGATTCTGCAGAACTTGCACGCGAGGCAGAAGCGATGAAAGAAATGCTCACGCCTGCGAAAAAGACCGCGACAGCCGCGCGCACGCCGCGCGGGGGGGCTGGCAAGACGCCCTCGGGCGGCAAGGCTCTGGTGACGGCCTGATCCGACCGGATCTGCCGCACAGCGGACAGAATTCAACCGAAAAGACCGCAGATGCCCCGTTGCTACGGGGCATCATGCTTTTTCAGTTTCTGGTCAGGCCCAGGAATACCGGCCAGGCCCGACGCAGGATGTGACAGGAATTAGAGCATGTCGCTCGGAAGTGGTTACCGGTTCCGAGCTTTTCGACATGCGGAAACAATTGGCCAGAGCGTATGGCGTTAATGCGAATGAACGCGATATGCTCTAATCTGCGTCACCGGTCAGCAGATGACAGGCCCCATGCCCGGTCGCGGTCTCGCTCAGTGCCGGGACACGCGCACGGCATACTGGCATCACATGCGGGCAGCGCGGATGAAAGGCGCAGCCGGGCGGCGGGTTGATCGGGTTGGGGATTTCGCCTGTAACCGGCGTCCGCCTGCGCCCTGACAGCGCCAGATCCGGCACAGCATCGAGCAGCATCCGCGTATAGGGGTGCTGCGGCTCGACAAACAGCCGTTTCGCATCCGCGATTTCGACCAAGCGTCCCAGATAGAGCACCCCGATGCGTTTCGCCATATGCCGTACCACGCTCAGATCATGGCTGATCAACAGATAGGTCAGGCCAAATTCGTCCTGCAGATCGCGCATCAGGTTCAGGATCTGCGCCTGCACGGACACATCCAGCGCCGAAGTGGGTTCATCACACACGATGAATTCGGGCTTTGACGACAGCGCGCGGGCAATGGCGATGCGCTGGCGCTGGCCGCCGGAAAACTCATGCGGGAATTTCTCGGCATCGGCGGCAGACAGGCCCACCAGATCAAGCAGCCGCCCCACTTCGCGCGTGACCTCAGCGCCCTTGAGCAGCCCGAATGTGTGGATCGGTTCTGCGATGATGTCGCCCACCCGCCAGCGCGGATTAAGGCTTGCAAACGGGTCCTGAAAGATCATCTGGAAGCGCCGCCGCAACTGCCGCATGGCCGCGCCCGAGTTGAAATCCATCTCCTCGCCATCAAAGCGGATCACCCCGCCCGAGGGTTCCAGCAGCCCCACGATCATCTTGGCGATGGTCGATTTGCCCGACCCGCTCTCGCCCACCAGCGCGAAGGTTTCGCCCTTGCGGATCTCGAAACTCACATCGGCATTGGCGGTCAGAAACTGCCGCTCCTCGCGCTCGATCACACGGTTCAACCAGGGTTTCGACACATCGAAGCGCCGCGTCAGCCCCTCGACCGACAGAAGCACATCAGACATTTTGCACCTGTTTGTCATAGAGCCAGCAGGCGACCTGCCGACCGCCCTCGCGCGCGATCAGTTCCGGGCGTTCGACCTTGCAACGCTCAAGGGCCTGCGTGCAGCGCGGGTTGAAAGCACAGCCCTGTGGGATCGCGTTCAGGCGCGGCATGGAACCGGGGATTTGCGTCAGCCGGTCTGCGACCTGCGTCAGCGTCGGGATCGAGCCCATCAGACCGCTGGTATAGGGGTGTTCGGCGCTTTGGATCACATCGCGCACCGGGCCAATCTCGGCCAGCCGCCCGGCATAGAGCACCGCCACACGGTCCGCCGTTTCGGCAATCACGCCCATATCATGCGTGATCAGCATGACGGATGCGCCCCGCTCGGCGCAGATTTCTTTCAGCACATCAATGATCTGCGCCTGCACCGACACATCCAGCGCCGTGGTCGGTTCATCCGCGATCACCAGTTCCGGCTCGGCGGCGAGCGCGAGCGCGATCACCACCCGCTGCCGCATCCCGCCCGAGAAATGATGCGGGTAATCGTCGATCCGCCGCGCCGCTGCCGGAATGCCCACACGGTCCAAGAGCGCCACAGCGCGGGCGCGGGCCTCTTTCTCGGACACATCCATATGCGTGCGGATGGTCTCGATCAGTTGCTGAGCCACAGTGTAAAGCGGGTTCAGGCTGGTCAGGGGATCCTGAAACACCATCCCGATCCGGCGGCCCCGAATACGGCGCATCTTCTCGCGCGGCAGATTGTCGATGCGGGTGCCACGCAGCCAGATTTCGCCAGAAGCCACGCGACCGGGAGGCTCCAGCAGCCCGATAATGGCCGCCCCGGTCAGGGACTTGCCCGCCCCGGATTCGCCGACCATGCCAAGCACTTCGCCTTCGGCAATGTCGAATGACACCTTGTCCAGCGCGCGCAAAACCCCGCGTCGGGTTGGAAATTCCACGACCAGATCGCGAACGGAAAGAAGCGGGCCAGCCATCAGCGCAACCTCGGATTCAGGGCATCGCGCAGCCAGTCACCGAGCAGGTTGACCGAGAGCGCGAGCGCCAGCAGCGTGAGCGCGGGGAAGAGCAGAATCCACCATTCCCCCGAGAACAGGAACCCCTGCCCGATGCGGATCAGCGTGCCAAGCGAGGGTTGTGTGGGGGGCACGCCAACGCCAAGGAAAGAAAGCGTCGCCTCGGCAATGATCGCGAGCGCAAGGCCGATCGTCGCGATGACCAGCACTGGCCCCATGACATTGGGCAGGATGTGCCGCACAAGGATCTTCACCGGATGCGCGCCGATCACACGGGCGGCCTGCACATATTCCTTGTTCTTC
>SKRP01000050.1 GCA_007118445.1 Natronohydrobacter sp. | reverse complement strand
TGGTGGCCACTTTCGCGCCCGCGCTGCTGCCGCCGGGCACAGTGAATGTCTATTATGAACCCGCCGCCGTGATCGTGACCCTGATCCTTGTGGGCCGCTGGCTGGAAGCGCGCGCCAAGGGCCGCACCTCGCAGGCGATCCAGCGGCTGATCGGGCTGCAGGCCAAAACTGCGCGGGTGCGGCGCGACGGCGGCAGCGTGGATATCCCTATCGCCGAGGTCGCGCCCGGTGATGTGATCGAGCTGCGCCCCGGCGAGCGTGTGCCGGTGGATGGCGACGTGATCGAGGGCGAGAGTTATGTCGACGAGTCAATGATCACAGGCGAGCCGGTGCCGGTCGAAAAGAGTGCGGGCGCAACGATCGTCGGCGGCACCGTGAATCAGACTGGCGCACTGGCCTTGCGCGCCACAGCCGTGGGCGCGGATACGATGCTCGCACAGATCATCCGCATGGTGGAATCTGCGCAGGGGGCGAAACTGCCGATTCAGGCGCTGGTGGACCGCGTGACCATGTGGTTCGTGCCTGCGGTGATCGCGGTTGCGCTGCTGACTTTCGTCATCTGGTTCAGTTTCGGCCCGTCGCCTGCGCTGAACTTCGGGCTGGTCAATGCTGTGGCGGTGCTGATCATTGCCTGTCCCTGCGCGATGGGGCTGGCGACGCCGACCTCGATCATGGTGGGCACCGGGCGCGGCGCCGAGAGCGGCGTGCTGTTTCGCAAGGGCGAGGCACTGCAACTCCTGAAAGAGGCCCGCGTCGTGGCGTTCGACAAGACCGGCACGCTGACCGAAGGCGCGCCCAAGCTGACCGATCTGGAACTGGCAGACGGTTTTGAGCGCGACCGCGTACTTGCGCAGATCGCGGCGGTCGAGGCGAAATCCGAACATCCCATTGCCCGCGCCATTGTAGAAGCTGCAGACGGGCTGACCCTGCCCGAGGTCACCCGTTTCGAGAGCATCACCGGCTTTGGCGTTGCCGCTCAGGCCGGGGGGGCGCGCATCGAGATCGGGGCCGACCGCTACATGGCACGCCTTGGCCTGGACGTGGGCGTTTTTGCCGGGGCCGCGGCGCGACTGGGTGATGAGGGCAAGACCCCGCTCTATGCGTCGATAGACGGGAAACTTGCCGCCATTGTCGCCGTCGCCGACCCGATCAAGCCGGAAACCCCTGACGCCATCCGCACATTGCACGATCTGGGACTGAAGGTGGCCATGGTCACCGGTGATAACGCCCGCACGGCGAAAGCCATTGTGCGCCAGCTTGGGATTGACGCTGTGGTGGCCGAAGTGTTGCCCGAAGGCAAGCTTGATGCAGTGCGCGATCTGAAAGCCGCGCATGGGCAACTGGCCTTTGTGGGCGATGGCATCAATGACGCGCCCGCACTGGCCGAGGCGGATGTGGGCATCGCCATCGGCACAGGCACGGATGTCGCCATCGAAGCGGCGGATGTGGTGCTGATGTCAGGCTCGCTGCGCGGGGTGCCGAATGCGATTGCACTCTCGAAGGCGACGATCCGCAATATCAAGCAAAATCTGTTCTGGGCCTTTGCCTATAACACCGCGCTGCTCCCGGTCGCCGCCGGTGTGCTGTGGCCTGCCTTCGGCATCCTGCTCTCACCCATCCTCGCGGCCGGTGCCATGGCGCTGTCCTCGGTGTTTGTGCTCAGCAACGCGCTGCGCCTGCGGGGCTGGCGCGCGCCCATACAGGAGGACAAGGCATGAATATCGGGCAAGCGGCCAAGGGTTCGGGCGTTTCGGCCAAGATGATCCGCTATTACGAGCAAACCGGCCTGATCCCGCCTGTCGCGCGCTCGGAGGCAGGCTACCGGATATACTCTGATCAGGACGTGCATATGCTGCGCTTCATCCGCCGGGCGCGCGACCTGGGATTCAGCGTCGAGGGGATCCGCGAATTGCTGGGGCTCTGGCGTGACCGCGACCGCCAGAGCGCCGATGTCAAGCGCCTGGCCCTGGCCCATGTGGCCGAGCTGCGGCTGAAAATCCGCGAGCTGGAAGACATGGCCACCACGCTCGAGACGCTTGCCGCGTGCTGCCATGGCAATGACCGCCCCGACTGCCCGATCCTGTCCGAACTGGAAGCACCGACAACGCTGCCCGCGAAACAAGGCGCTGCGCGCAGGCTGGGCCGGGTATGACAGGGCTGTTCTGCGCATCGCGCGCGGAAATGCCCGTATCCCGACGCGCGGGCGCGCAGGCGGATGCGGGTTGCGCCTGCAGTGCCAGTGCCGTTCCCATCCGCGCCAGCAGCACCCGCCGGCATCAAGGTCCGGCCGGGCAGGCGCTGCCCTCGATCTCGTCAATGACCCGCGTTATGCAGAACTCTTGTGCAGCCTGCCCGCACATGGCGGGGCCTTCGGGCCACCGGCCCATCGCGAGACGATCACAAACTCTCTCGGGCCGGATCAGGGTCAACGCCCGGTTGCCAGTCTGGAAATGCCTTATGTTCCGGCCTGCAACGCAGCGCGCACCGCGGCCTGTTGCTGCCCGATACTGATGGCCGTCTCGCTGAGGGTTTCCAGATTGCGGTCAGCGAAAGGATCGGCATCCGGCTTGTTCTTGCGATAATCTGCCAGAGCCGTGTCGCGTGCCGTGACCAGCGCCTTGATCTGGGGCCGGAACAGTCGCAACAGCGCTGTCAGCCAGCGATTGGTCGGCCAGCTGGGATGCGCATGGTCAATGACGAAATGCGGCAACATGCGGATGACATCCGGCCCCGGATACCATGTCTCGCCTGTCACCCATTGATTGGTGGTGAATAGCCGGATCGGTGCGCCAAAGCGATCCATGGATACCGCCACCAGATGCGCCAGTGCCTTGTCACCACCGGGCCAGTCATGTTCGGCGGCCTCTGGCACAGGGGCGACGCCGTCAGGCATTCCCGGAGCGCGCAGGAAACAGTGGAAATGCCCGTGTTCGCCACTGCGATGCGCGTGGTAATAATACTGGCTCTGGGTCTCGCGGTCGAACACATCGCCCTTGGGGTAGTGGTTCATCTTGACGAACTGGCCCTGACCTTTCAGCACTTCGCCGACAGGGTTCAGCCCGGCCTTTTTCAGAACCCTTGTGCATTCGTCAATCTCATCGGCTGCGGCTGCCATGATCTCGAGCATTGCCCGGTCAAGCCGCGCGAATTCCGGGCCGGGGATCGATCTGGGGGACATGCTCATGCCGGCATCCCCGGCCAGCGCAGCACAGATCGCCCGCACAGCCCTGCAATGGCCGTGATCAAGGCCACAGCGCCAAATTGCCAGACCAGCACCATCAGCGCCGCATCCTGCATGTGAAACAGCCGCAGGGCGAAATTGCCGATGGCGGCAGCGGCGAGCGCGGCCAGCGCCAGGGTCCAGGACGGGCGCATCGGCGCGCCCTTGCGCAGCATCAGCACCAGCGCCAGCAATGGCAGCGATCCGATCAGCGTGATATAGACAAAGCACTCCGGATCCGGCGTCACGCGCAGCCCGGCAGGCCCCATCTGTGCCCAGTCACGCAGGCAGCCCAGACCGAGCGTCCCAAGCCAGGCCGCCGCCGGAAGGGCAGGCACCCAACGCCAGAACCGTGGGGCATCGGGTACGGTCAGCGCCAATGCGGCCAGCGCTGCAGCGATTGCCGTGAGCAGCGCTGCGCCCTGTTCCAGCACGAACCGCGCCTCGAACAGACGTTCCGCCAGATCCGGGCGCGGGCCGATTGCCCAGACCATGGCACCCGCGAAACCCAGCGCCAGCGCAAGCCAGCCCCAGATACGACGCAGCGGCGGCTGTAGCGGCTTCACCGGACCTGCATCGCGCACCAGACTATCGATCAGCGCATCGGTTTTCATGTGCTCTCCTCGCCATCCTTGTTGATAGCCAGTCTCAGTTTACGCGAGGCACGGTGAACAGCAACCTTGATTGCACCCGCTGTAGTGTTGCTCTGATGCGCGGCCTCGGTCGGTGACAGGTCTTTCATGCGCACCAGTTCAAAGGCCCGGCGCTCGCCTTCGCTCAGATCGGCCATGGCACTGCGCACGGACATCAGATCGACGACACCATCTGCATGGGACTGGCCCGGCGTGGTCGAAAAGACCTCGGCCAGATCGGCGGCGGCCTGATCGAATGCCTGCTTTCGCTTGTAGCGCCGCGCGTGATCCGTCAGCCGGTTGCGGGCAATGGCCGAGATCCATGGCATGAAAGGGCGCGCAGGATCCCATGTCGCCCGCGCCAGATGCAGCGACAGCAGCACATCCTGCACGATATCCTCGATATCGGCCTGCCCGAGCCATGGCGCGCGCGCCATGATCAGCCGTCGCATCCGCGTTGCGACCTCTTGCAGCAACAGGTGATAGGCGCGGCCATCCCCCTGCTGCGCGGCACGCATCAGGCTGTCAAGCGCCGCATGGCGGCTGGCGGCGCTGCCGCGTGCCGGGGTGGCTTCGGGTGCAGAGGGCATCGGGTCTCCATCCATTTCGCGCCCTTGCAGGGCTGTCCGTCCCTTACGGATACGCCCGACAGGACCCGAGGTTACATCGCAGGGACGGAAAGATGCGAAGATTTCTGCATCGCAGGTGTAACTTTTCCGGGGGATCGGGCGCATCCGGTAAGCACGCTCTGCACATTCGAACAGTCAGACATGGCGGGCGTGCGCTGAAATGGATCGACTGACACGACCCAGAGAACAGGGAGATATCACGATGCAACCGAACCCAGACGCAGCCCCATGCAAGTGCCACTGTCGTTGCAAATCACAATACAGGTCAAGCACCGCGCTCGCCCTCGCGCTCGGCATGGGGGCAATGAGCTTCGGCGGCGCAATGATGCTCGCCGGTTTCACCACTCCGGCGGTCGCGGACTATCATGCGGCCAATCCCTGCGCGGCCTGTGCCCCCTGCGCCGCGATGGACTGCGCGGCCTGTGATCCCTGCGCACCCTGTGGCGCCTGTGGTCCCTGCGCTGCCGGGGCGGGGGAGGCGACAGGCTGTTTCGTGCCCCGGCTGCAAGAGGCCGCAGCCAATCCCTGCGCTGCGGATCCCTGCCGCGCCTGCGCCCCGGCGGCCTGCGATCCCTGCGCCGCGATGGATTGCGCCGCTGACGCATGCGCGGCCAATCCCTGTGCCGCCGAGCCCTGTGCGGCCATGGACTGCGCGGCCAATCCCTGCGCAACTTGCGATCCCTGCGCGCCCTGTGCCGCGATGGCTTGTGCTGCCTGCGGGCCCTGTGGCCCCTGTGCAGCAGCTGCCCCGCCGCCCGAGGTCAGCGACGCGGAATTGCAGGCGCTCTATGACTGCATGATCGAGATGACCGAGGCGATGGAGGCCGGTGACAGCACCCGGCCCATCATGGCATCCTGGTCCGAATCCGACCGCGAGGAAGGCAGCGCGTTCCGGGGCTGGACCAATTTCGCCGCAACGCCCTATGTCTCTTTCACGCATGGCGAGCGCTTTGCCACCAACCATGCCAACCCGATCGCGGCAGAGGTCTATGGCCTGTATGAAGATATCGGGGAAATGCCCGCGGGCGGCATTGTTGCCAAGCCGACATTCAGCATTGGTGATGACGGGCAGGCCTATTGGGAAACGCTGTTTCTGATGGAAAAGGCCGCAGCCGGGACCTCGCCGGATACCAATGACTGGATCTACACGGCGATCATGCCCGATGGCAGCCTGATGGGCCGGACATTGGGCGTGAACTCCGAGAACATGCAATTCTGCGCTGCCTGCCATATGGGCGGGGGTGCGGATACGGATGATCTTCTGTTTATGGAAGAACAATATCGCGTGGTGAACCGATAGCCGGAAAACGGGGTCACCTTTACGCCGGTTGGCCTGCAACTATCAGATGAAAACAAGTCGCGCAGCCCTCATGCGGGGCTGCGCTGGCCGGTCACCCGCTGCTCAGCCGGGATTTGCCACCTCGCGCAGCGCGCGCCTGTGCCGCCGACCTTTCGGGCCGCGTTGCAATCGGTTTGCCAGCGC
>SKRP01000107.1 GCA_007118445.1 Natronohydrobacter sp. | reverse complement strand
TCGATGGTTTGCAGGAAATAGGGCGATTTCCCCTTCCGCCAGGGCGCAATTGCCCCATCCGCCACCCGCAAGGCATGATCCGGCACCACCAACCGCTCGTCAAAGAACAGTTCCACCCCCAACCCGTCACAGGCCGGACAAGCCCCAGAGGGCGCGTTGAAGGAAAACAGCCGCGGTTCGATCTCGGAAATGGTGAAACCACTGACCGGACAGGCGAATTTCTCGGAAAAGGTGATCCGCGCGCCATCTTCGCGCGCCTCTTCCAGCACCGCGATCCCATCCGCCAGATCGAGCGCCGTGCGCAAACTGTCCGCCAGCCGCGTCTCGATCCCCTCGCGCACCACGATCCGGTCCACCACCACATCAATGTCATGGCGGAATTTCTTGTCCAATGTCGGCGGCTCGTCCAACTCATAAAACGCGCCATCCACTTTGACCCGCTGGAAGCCCTGCTTGCGCAGTTCCAGAAACTCCTTGCGATACTCGCCCTTGCGGTCGCGCACGATGGGGGCCAGCAGATAGGCGCGCGTCCCCTCTTCCAGCGCCATGATCCGGTCAACCATATCCTGCACCTGCTGCGCCTCGATGGGCTGGCCGGTCGCAGGGCTGTAGGGCGTGCCGGCGCGCGCGAACAGCAGACGCAGATAATCGTAAATCTCGGTCACGGTCCCCACAGTCGAACGCGGGTTCTTGCTCGTCGTTTTCTGCTCAATCGAGATCGCCGGCGACAAGCCCGAAATATGGTCCATATCCGGCTTCTGCATCATGTCCAGAAACTGCCGCGCATAGGCGCTCAGGCTCTCGACATAGCGCCGCTGCCCTTCTGCATAAATCGTATCAAAGGCGAGGCTGGATTTCCCCGACCCCGACAGCCCGGTGATCACCACCAACTGGTCACGCGGGATCACCACATCGATATTCTTCAGATTATGCTCGCGCGCCCCGCGCACTTCGATGAATTTCTGCTCGGACATCCCACACCTCACGGCTTGTCCCGCGCAACATAGAGTGCCGCGCCCGAGTCTCCAAGCAAAATGACAGAACATTCAAAGAACAAATAACACTGGGCTTCATCTTGCCCAAAATACTCAATACCCCCCGCGCGGCCCGATGTGACCGCGCGGGCGTGGTGCTCAGTAATTGCTGGTCTGCCCGGTCCGCAGCGCCCGCAAAAGCGAAGCTTCGGCCCAGCTGTCCCGCCCGCCGCGGTCCCGGATTTCGATCAGCTGACCCTGCGCAGCCTGCATGTCACCCTGCAGAACATGCCCCTGCCCCAGATAGCTGCGCGCAAGGATATTGTCGGGATTGGCACGCAAGGCGTCGTCGTAATAGGCCAGCGCTTGCGCCCAGTCGCCCTGCTGCCGTGCGATGAAACCACGATAGGTCAGCACCCGGTCGTCACCCGCCTGCATCGTATCCAGCACCTCCAGCGCATGATCAAGCTGGCCAGCATAGGCCAGTTCGCGCACGGCCTCATAGCGCTGGTCCTCGTCAAGCTGCGAGGATTGCGCAGAGACACAAGCCCGACGCCCGTCATCCCAGACTGTGCCACGCGGGCATTCGCTTGAGGTCGGGGTCGTGGCCGGCGGCGCGGAGTCGCCGCCTCCGACAGCAAAAGCCATCGAGGCCGAAAAGACGGATGCGAGGAACACGGAACCTGATCTGATCATTGAACACTCCCTGATTTATCTGGGAAGTGATACGAACCGGCTCAGCAGAATGGTCACAAGCCGCGCTCACATTCCTGTGAGCACGACCTTTGTGTTCAGGCTATATCAGAAATGAATCGCGCGCCCATAGGCGTCGAGCACCGATTCATGCATCATCTCGCTCAGCGTCGGATGCGGGAAAACCGTGTTCATCAGGTCTTCTTCCGTGGTCTCCAGCTGACGGCCCACGACATAGCCCTGGATCAACTCGGTCACTTCCGCGCCCACCATATGCGCGCCCAGCAATTCGCCGGTTTTCGCGTCAAAAATGGTCTTGATCATCCCTTCCGGCTCGCCCAGCGCAATCGCCTTGCCATTGCCGATGAAGGGGAAACGCCCGACCTTGACCTGATAACCTGCTTCCCTGGCCTTGGCTTCGGTCAGACCGACGCTCGCAACCTGCGGATGACAATAGGTGCAGCCGGCAATCGAAGACGGGTCCACCGCATGCGGATGCCCGCCCGCGATCAGTTCGGCGACCATCACCCCTTCATGACTGGCCTTGTGTGCCAGCCAGGGACCATTGGTCGCGTCGCCAATCACATACAGCCCTTCGACCCCGGTCCGGCAATATTCATCTGTCACCACGAAAGACCGGTCAATCTTTGCGCCCAGCGCTTCCAGCCCCAGACCTTCGGTATTGGCCACGATTCCCACAGCCGAAATCACTGTATCGAATTCCATCTTCTCGGTCTTGCCGCCAGTCTCGATATGCGCAGTGACCTTCGGGCTGGCGCGGTCAAGTTTCTTGACCATCGCCTTGGACATGATCTTCATGCCCTGTTTCTCGAACTGCTTGCGGGCGAAATTGCTGATCTCCTCATCTTCGACCGGCAGGATACGGTCCATCACTTCCACGACAGTCACATCCGCGCCCAGCGTGTTGAAGAAACTCGCAAATTCGATCCCGATCGCGCCCGAGCCGATGACCAGAAGCTTTTTCGGCATCCGCTTGGGTTCCAGCGCGTGCTTGTAGGTCCAGACCAGATCGCCATCGGCTTCCAGCCCCGGCAATTCCCGCGCCCGCGCACCAGTTGCCACCACGATATTCGGTGCGCTCAGCTCTTCGGTGCCCTTGTCGGTCTTGACCGCGACCTTGCCCTTGGCGGGCAGAGTCGCCGCTCCCATGATAACCGTGATCTTGTTCTTCTTCATGAGATGACCAATGCCACCCGACAGCTGCCCCGCCACCTTGCGCGAGCGCTTCACCACGGCAGGCAGGTCATAGCTGATGTTCTCGGCACTCAGACCAAATTCCTTGGCGCGGTGCATCAGATGGAACACTTCGGCAGAGCGCAGCATCGCCTTGGTCGGAATACAGCCCCAGTTCAGGCAAATCCCGCCCAGATGCTCCCGCTCGACAATCGCAACGGATTTACCCAACTGGGCGGCCCGGATCGCGGCGACATAGCCGCCCGGCCCCGCCCCGATGACGATCACATCATAAGATTTGGCAGCCATGCGGAATCCTCCCTTGCGCGGCATCTGGAATATAGTTTGGCATTAAACTATTTTTTCCATCCTCGCAACGCATGGCGCAGAACCCCGTTATGCATTTCATGCATGGCGTGCGATCAGGCGGCCTCTGTGAGCGCCTCTACGGCTGAACCATAGCCGCCCTTGTCGAGAAATACCTGCTCGCGTTCGGTCGTCGCGCGCCCCAGCGCGTCATTGCGATAGGGAAAGCGCCCGAATTCGCGGATCACCGCGCGATGGGCACGGGCATGCAGCAGATTGCTCGCCCCTGTCTCGGGCATGCGCAGCAGGAACATGCGCACAGCGCGATCCTGATCCATCTGGCTTTCGGAATGCATCAGCGGCAGATAAAAGAACTGGCGCTGCGGTTCGGGCGTCTGGCGGTCAAAGCCCAGATGGCAGGCGCGTGCCGCGACCTGCCGGGCCAGATCATCCGTGTCGAAAGCCCGCCCATCGCCACGAAACATATTGCGGGGGAACTGATCGGTGACGATGATATAGGCCAGCGACCCTTTCGCGCAGGATGCCCAGCGGATCAGCCGACCATCACAGGCCTTTTCCCACAACCCGAGGAACCGGTTGCGGATCTCCGCATCCAGCGCGTCATCCACTGCATACCAGCCTTTGGGGCCGACCTCGTCAAGCCAGAAGGAAAGCACGTCATCTACTGTCGACATCACGTCACCCATTCGCGTTTTGATAAATTGAAGCGTGCCAGCGATTCGGTATCTGCACAAGTTTTTCGCAATCACGCCTGCTGGAATCGGCAGATAAGTGCGCAACTGCAACGCTACCCTGCCTCATCGGATTTCTGCTCGGCCAACTCGGAATAAACCGCTTCGACCGTTGCCGCAGAGATCACCGGCGAAACCGGTGCATAAGGACCGGTCTCGCTCGCTGCCGGGGCCGGGCGTCTTGTCATCCGCCAGAGCGCATAAAGCGACAGGCTTGCCGTCAGCAGGATGATGAAGAGGAAATAACCCGCAGGTCCGATCAGGCCCATCAGCCAGCCGATGGCCAGCGGCCCGACAATCGCCCCCAGCCCGTTGACAAACAACAGCCCGCCCGAAGCCGCGGCCATCTGATCGTGCTCCAGATAGTCATTGGCATAGGCCACAAGCAGCGAATAGAGCGGGTTTGAAATCCCGCCGATGATCAACGCCACGACGACCAGAGACAGAAAGCCCAGATCCGCGACCACAGCAACAGCCCCGGCTGCGGTGCCGAGCAGGGCGACTGCAACCAGCAGCTTGCGCCGGTCCATCCGGTCGGACAGCCAGCCGATGGGATACTGAAAGACCAGCCCGCCAAAATAGATCGCACCGGTGAAGATCGAGATTTCCAGGATCGTCAGCCCCGCTTCGGTGCCCCAGACCGCTGTCATCCCGAACAGGGCCGAAAACACCCCGCCCATAAGGAAAATCCCCACCACGCCCAGCGGCGAGACACTGTAGAGTTCACGGATCGACATGGATTTCGTGGTTCCGAAAACGGGCGCGGGGCTGATCGACAACAGGATCGGCGCGAAAGCCAGCGAGACCAGTACCGAGGGGATGATGAACAAAAGGAAACCCGCCGGATCAGCGAAGTTGATCAGCGCCTGCGCCGTGATGATGCCCAGCATCTGCACGATCATGTAAAGCGACAGCGCCTGCCCGCGATTTTCATTGCTGGCGGTGTTGTTCAGCCAGCTCTCGGCGGTGACATAGACCCCGGAAAAGGCAAACCCGATCAGCACCCGCAGGATGGCCCAGACGATCCAGTCGGGGATTGCGGCGTAAAGCACCAGTATAGCCGAAATCAGCGAGCCGAGTGCGGCAAAGACCCGCACATGACCCACGCGGCGGATCATTTCGGGTGCTATCCGCGAGCCGAACAGGAAGCCCACGAAATAGGCCGACATCACAATGGACATCTGCGCGGTCGAGAACCCCTCGATCGCGCCGCGAATCCCCAGAAGCGTGCCCTGCACCCCGTTGCCCACCATCAGGAACATCATCCCCAGAAGCAGCGCCCAGGAGGCGGTGAAAACCTTCAGCATATCCTGTCCTCCGGCCGTAGCGGCCTGCCATGCCCTGCGGGCGATTGTCCTGCGTCTGAATGTTGCCAGCGGGGCGGGTAGAAACCGTCGCGATTCCGTTGTCAATTTTGCTGCCTATGACAGCCCGCGCAGCGCGGCGGAAGATGCCATTTGCAGGCCATCTATCAGGAAATCGTGATCACTCCGGGCGCGGTCTGAAGCGGGTCGCAGGGTGCCACCAAAGCAACATTATCTGACCTGGTTGCAAAGGCCCCTCAGCCCCCGTGCTTACAATAACCGAAACCCGGATGGCAGATGTCCGCGACCGTCTTGACCAGCGGTGTTGCCCTGCGAGTCCTGCAAGGATTCCATTGATATGGACTTGAATCTTCGCGCAACTCGCACAACTCAGAGCCTCAATTCCCGCCCCCCAGCAGCCCCCGAAGCCGATTGCCGATCTCCTGCTCCACCCCGCGCCGGAGCGTGTCCTGCACGCGCTCGCCCTCTTCGCGGCGCACGCCCAGTTCCCGCTCCAGCCGCTGCTCGACCTCAGAGCGCGCGCGTTCCTCCAGCCGCCGGGCTTCCTCGCGGGCGATTTCTTCCAGCCGTTCCTGTTCCACCCGCAACTGCTCGCGCGCAAGTGCCTCCATATCCAGCCGGAACCGCGGTTCAGCCCAAGGGCCGGTAATCATCAGCGGCACGCGGAACGTCTCTTCGCCGCGCAGGGCCGCTGGTACGACCCGGTAGTCCAGATTACGCGC
>SKRP01000237.1 GCA_007118445.1 Natronohydrobacter sp. | reverse complement strand
GGCGTGGATCACAGCCTGTCGCCTGCTGTGGACCGGCCCGGCACATTGGCATTCGTGACCCTGACCGACGGGCAGGCGCGCTATGCGTTTTACGACCGTGGCACGGCGCTGCGCGATCTGACGGCGGCGGAATTGCCGCGCCTGCCTGCCGATGTGACCGCGCTGTTTTTCGGCGGGATATCGCTGGTGGGGGATCCGTGCGGCGCTGCCTTCCAGCAGCTTTGCGCAGGCGCGGGCGACCGGCTGGTGATGCTGGATCCCAATATCCGCCCCGGTTTCATCCGCGATGAGGCCGGCTATCGCGCGCGGCTGGCCGCGATGATCGCGCAGGCCGATATCGTGAAATTATCGGATGAGGATCTGCATTGGTTGATGGGGCCGGGCGAGATCGCGGCGCTGGCGCGCGCGGTGCAGGCGCAGGGGCCGCAGATGGTGATCATCACCGAAGGGGCCAAGGGCGCGCGGGCTTTCAGTGTCTTGGGCGAGACCCATGCGCAGGCGCGCGCGGTCACGGTGGTCGATACTGTCGGCGCGGGCGATACGTTCAATGCAGGCTTTCTGGCCGGGTTGGGCCGCATTGGGGCGCTGAGCAAGCGCGGGGTGGCGGCGCTCGGGGCCGAGGCGCTGCATGACGCGCTGGCGCTCGGCGCGCGCGCCGCCGCCGTCACTGTGTCGCGCGCAGGCGCGAACCCGCCCTGGGCGCGCGAGATCTGATGCGCGCCCTGGTCCAGAGGGTCGCAGAGGCGCGGGTCGAGGTCGCGGGCGCAGTGGTCGGGCGCTGCGGGAAGGGCCTGCTGATTCTGGTCTGCGCCATGCAGGGCGATACCGAAGCCGAGGCCGAAGCGCTGGCGCGCAAGATCCACAAGCTGCGGATTTTCCGCGATGCGGCAGGCAAGATGAACCTCGCGCTGAAGGATACCGGCGGCGATGCGTTGGTTGTCAGCCAGTTCACGCTGGCGGCAGATACGCGCAGCGGCAACCGGCCCGGTTTTTCCTCTGCTGCCGACCCCGCGACTGGCGAGGCGCTTTACATGCATTTTGCCCGCACGCTGCGCGCGCTGGGTGTGGCGGTGGAAACCGGGCAGTTCGGGGCCGATATGAATGTACATCTGGTCAATGCCGGACCTGTGACAATCTGGCTGGACAGCGCTGCCTGAGTCACGCGCGTTTTCAGACGCGGACCAGAGCACCGGGCAGATGGCCGATATCGGGCAGGATCAGGTCTGCATGGGGTTCAAGCGTGGCGCTTTCGGCCATGCCGGTCAGAACGCCTACTGTCATCATACCCGCCGCCCGCCCGGCAATCAGATCATGCGTGCTGTCGCCCACCATCACCACAGTTTCCGGCGCGACCCCGGCGCGGTCGGCAAAGCCCAGCAGCATATCGGGGGCAGGTTTGGGCGTGTAGCCGCTGTCATAGCCCAGCACATGCGCGAAACAATCCCGCACACCGGCGCGCGTCAGATGCGCCAGCGCCGCGGCCGCACCGTCATTGGTGGCCACGCCCAGGGTCAGCCCCTGCCCGGTCAGCGTGTTGAGCAATGGGCGCAACGGCACGGGCGGGACCATCTCGGCGCGGGTGGCAGAGGCCATCAGATAGGCGATCAGCTCTGCGCGCGGCAGATGCGGCAGATGCGGCAGCAGCAGATCGGCGGAGTCGTCCAATGTGCCCGCGATCACCGGAGAGGACGGGTTGAAACGCCCCGCCTGCAGGTCAAACTGCATGGCCCCGGCCAGCGCCGTTTTGCGCGCGCGGTCGCCTGCGGACAGATCGGTCAGCACCTGGTCCACCCAGCCCGTCCAGCTGGCGGAGAAATCGAAAAGCGTGCCATCCTTGTCGAAAAGCACAGCCGAGAGGTTCGGGCGCAGCATTTTTCGTGGCCTTTGCTGTTGATCTGAAGGTATCGGTGTGCGCGCGGCGCTCAATAGACCATCGGCATCGCCTGATTCAGCTGGTCCACCGCTGCGCGAACATCCTCGCAAAGCGTCACTTCGGACCCGATGAGCAGATGCTCCAGCTGCTGTGATGTCGTCGCCCCGATGATCGGCAGGGTCGGCACCGGGCGCGTCCGGGTCCATTGCACGGCCAGATGCACCGGATCAATCCCGAATTCCTGCGCAATCGCCAGATAGCCTGACACGGCCTCAAACACGCGGCCCGTGATGCGCCCGCCCAGATCGGGGCTGCGTTCGCGCCGCGACCCGTCCGGGGTGACATTGCCCGCATATTTCCCGCTCAGAAGACCCGCAGCCAGCGGGGAGTAGGCCAGCAGCGGGACATTTTCGTTCCAGCACGCTTCGGCCATGTCGAGATCGAAGATGCGGCAGAGCAGAGAATATTCGTTCTGCATGCTCAACATACGCGGCAGGCCCTCGGCCTCGGCCAGATTGAGCCAGCTTGCAAGCCCCCATGCGCTTTCATTGGACAGCGCGATATGGCGGATCTTGCCCTCGGTGATCAGATCCTGCGCGCAGGACAGGATTTCAGCCATATGCGCAAGCGTCTCTGCACGGTCCTGACTGCGCGGATCAAAGGACCAGTATTTGCGGAAATGATATGAGCCGCGATTGGGCCAATGCAGCTGGTAGATATCAATGCAGTCGCTCTGCAACCGCGCGAGCGAGCCCTCGACCGCCGCGCGCATCCGTCTGGCCGTGATCGGCGGGCCATCCTTGACGGCATTCGATCCTGCGCCGGTGATCTTGGTCGCCACCACCAGATCCTGCGGGCGGCGCGCGGCGATCCAGCGGCCGATTATTTCCTCGGTCCGGCCTGCCGTTTCCAGCGTTACCGGATGGACCGGATACATTTCCGCCGCGTCCAGGAAATTCACCCCTGCAGCCTGCGCCATGTCAAGCTGGCGATGGGCGTCGGTTTCATCGGTCTGCCCGCCATAGGTCATGGTGCCCAGGCAATATTCGGACACGCGCAGATCAGACTGCCCGAGTGTCAGTTGTTTCATATCCTGTCTTTCCTCTTGAGTTCCGGGCGCATCTGCCGCCTAGCCGCATGCGATACGCAGGATGATCCGGTTGCGATCATATTCGATATTCAGCCGGTTGGGGTTGTAATCCATCGTCACCCCCATATCCGGTCCGATAATGCGGGTCGCGTCCGGCAGGGTGCTGCGGTCGAGCGCAGAAAGCGGCTGGCCGATATGGTCCTGCAGGCGATCCGCAGCACAGGCCTGCCCGGTGTCCGGCGGGCGATCCTGTGCGGGCGGTTCGCCCTGACAGGCGGCAAGAGCCAGAATGGACAGTGACATCAGCGCAGGACGCATGGCGAGCTCCGTTTATCTTCGGGGCGAACTATTGTCGCAATGGCGCAAAGTTGCAAGCATGCCCTGACATCCTGCAAGCACTCGGCAAATCCGCGCCTTGCCTTCTGAATATGGCCTGCTATTGTGAACATAAGGCGAACACAATGATCCTTCAGGACGGCCATCATGCAGATCACTGCGACCCGCTGCACAGATGACGGGATCGATGCTGCGGCGATCGTGCAGTTGCAACCAGGGCGCGCGCATGAGTTCTGCGGCGCGGCGCGGCGGATGCTGGCGGTCTGGGCGCTGGCGGGGCTTGGGCCGCATGCGCTGCATCTGTGGCTCCGGCCCCGCTGGAGCGCAGATCGGCTGAACCCGTCCGGTCTGGGCGACTGGCTGAACCCGGCCAGCCTGATCCTGCTCGATGCGGCGCGTGACAGCGACATGCTGGCCTGCGCCGAAGAGGCGCTGCGCGCGGGCGCAGTGGCCAGCGTCACGCTGGAAATGCGCGCCCCCCCAGCCCTGACACCGCTGCGCCGCTTGCATCTGGCCGCAGAGGCCGGGCTGGCCCGCCGCCGCACGCAGGTGCGCAGCGCAGGGCTTGTGGCGCTGGTCCTGACACCGGGGGATGGCGGCACGCCGGGGGTGGAAAGCCGCTGGCAGCTGACCCCCTGCCCGGCCCCGGATGTGCCATGCCTGCCGGGCAGCGACACAGTGCGGCCATTCTGGCAGTTGCGCCGGTTGCGCGCGCGCATGGCCCCACCAGCGGCCTGGCAGATCGAGACCCGAGGGCAAGGGCAAATCCACGCCCATCCGATTCCGGACCACACAGCCGGATAAGCCCCCCTCCTGTGCCGCGCTTTGCCGCACATGGCGCGTCATATGCATTCAGCGCATCCCGGCTCTGCAGTTCCGCATCTTGCGCTGCAGTGCAGCATATCCCATGTTTGCGGAAACAGGCCCATACCGAAAAGGAGCAGAGCCATGACGCTATTGACCCGCTTGCAGACCCGTCTGAAGCAGCGCGCTGCCTATCGGCGCACGAAAGCCGAACTCGAAGCCATGCCGCTGGCCGTTGCCATCGATCTGGACATCTATCCGCCAGATGCTGCGAAACTGGCCGCGCAAGCGGTTTATGCAAACTGAACGGATAACAGAAAAGCGCGCCCTGCACTGCGCAAGGCGCGTTTCATTTCATTTGAAAATTTCGGCGATTCCTGTCATACTCGCGGCTTCTTCAAAAATCAGGTTGGGAGGCTGGAATGTTGCGTGCCCCGATTATCACGGCGCTACGCCGTCAGCAGGGTATTTTCCTATGCGTTATTCTTGGTATCTTCGCGGTTTCTGCGACACGTGCTGATGCGACCACCGGCTGGACCACGAGTGATCTGAACATGCGGACAGGTCCGGGGACAGGATTCGCTGTCCAGACAGTGGTTCCGCGTTGTGGTCAGGTCACGATCATTTCCAGCCAGGATGGGTGGCATTATATCGCGGCGCGCAACCGCAACGGGTGGGTTTCGGGCCGATTTGTCGCGCGCAACGATCATCATTGTCGTGCAGCCCAGCCGCCGACACATACAGGCACGCCCGCCCCGACCCCTCCGCCGCATGGCCAGTCGCAGGCTTATGCAGACGGGTATCAGCGTGGGCTTGCTCAGGGCCGCGAAGATGGTTTCAAGGACGGGTATGACGGCGCTTACCGGCGTTCCTTCTCGCTTGCGCTCATCTTGCCACAGGCTCCCGCTGGACAAGCGTATTCGTTCTACGTCGACCCGGAATTCGAGCGCGGCTATCAGCAGGGTTACCCTGTTGGATATAATGAAGGATTTCAGAGCGGTCAGCGCTCGGGCACGCAGGATGGCTGGACCGATGGAACTCAGTGGATAGACGATATGCGCGAGCGGATGCGGGCCTGTATGCAGGCCGGAGGTGTGAACTGCCGGTGAGATGACCGGCAGACGACGACCGCAAACTGCGGTCGTCAGCGCGCTTCGGCGAGCCGCGCGACAAGCGCCGTGCGGATTGCGGGCGAGACGAATTTCGATACATCGCCCCCCAGACGCGCGATTTCCTTGACCAGCTTCGACGCAATCGCCTGATGGCGGACCTCTGCCATCAGGAACACGGTCTCGATACTGTCATCGAGCGCCCGGTTCATCCCCACCATCTGGAACTCGTATTCGAAATCCGTGACTGCCCGCAATCCGCGGATGATCACCTTCGCGCCGACATCACGGGCACAATCGATCAGCAAATTCTCGAACGGATGCGCCACGATCTCGATCCCGGTGCTGGCGGACAGATCCGCCACCTCGGCCTCGATCATCGCGACACGCTCTTCCAGAGTGAACAGCGGTCCCTTGTCACGGTTGATCGCCACACCTATCACCAGCCGGTCCACCAGTTGCGCCGCGCGCCCGATAATGTCGCGATGCCCCAGCGTCAGCGGGTCGAATGTCCCCGGATAAAGTCCGATGCGCATGAAATATCCTCGCCTGATCCCAAGGCCCACGCAACAATATTGCGCAGCAAGATGCAAGCCCCGCGATCAGCGCTGCAGGCTGGTCAATACCCCATGATCATTCCGGTCAGCGCGTCTTTTTCCAGTTCCAGCTCGGCCAGACGCGCTGCCACCACATCGCCGATCGAGATCAGCGCGATCATCTTGTCATCTTTCATCACCGGCAGGTGGCGGAACCGCTTCTGGGTCATGGTCTGCAGGACCAGATCGGCATTATCCTCGGGGCTGCAGCCAAAGACATTGCG
>SKRP01000076.1 GCA_007118445.1 Natronohydrobacter sp. | reverse complement strand
CGGGCATGAGTGCCTATGATGATCTGATGGCGTTTGCGCGCCAGACCGAAGCACTGGCGCAGATCTCGGGGCGGCTGGGCTGGGACCAGCAGACCGTCATGCCGCGCGGATCGAATGCGCAACGCTCTGAGGAAATGGCCGCCATCGAAGACGTGCTGCATGCCCGCCGCACCGACCCGCGTCTGGGGGATTGGCTTGAGGTGGCCGAGGCCCCGGATGAGGCCGCTGCCGCCAATCTGCGCGAATTGCGCCGCGCCTACGCGCGCAACACCAAGGTGCCGGCGCGACTAGCCTCGGAACTGGCGCGGATCACACCGCTGGCGCAATCGGCCTGGGAAGAGGCGCGCGAAAAGGGTGATGTCGCGGCCTTTTTGCCTTGGCTGACACAGATGATCGCGCTGCGCCGCGAGGAAGGGCAGGCCATCGCGGCGGGGGCCGACCCGTATGACGCGCTGATGGCCGATTACGAGCCGGAAACCGACGCCGCGACTGTGGCCCAGACCTTTGCCCAGATGCGCCCGCGTCTGGTGGCGCTGCGCGATGCGATCCTTGGCGCGGATACACCGCCTGCGCTGACCGGGCAGTTTCCGCAAGACGCGCAGATGCGCCTGTCGCGCGACCTGGCGCAGCGGTTCGGCTATGATCTGACGCGCGGGCGCATTGATCTGGCAGTGCATCCGTTTTCCTCGGGTTCGGGGCAGGATGTGCGCATCACCACCCGCGTCGCCGAGGATGACCCGTTCAACTGCCTGTATTCCACGCTGCACGAAGTGGGCCACGGGGCTTATGAACAGGGCGTGGACGCGGCCTATCTTCTGACCCCCATCGGGCAAGGGGCCTCGATGGGCGTGCATGAAAGCCAGAGCCGCATCTATGAGAACCAGCTCGGACGCTCGCAGGCGTTTTGCCATTGGCTTCATGGCGCGATGGGGCAGGCTTTCGGCCCGCTCTCGCTTCCTGATGCGGACAGCTTTTATGCGGCGGTCAATCGCGTGACACGCGGCTATATCCGCACCGAGGCCGATGAGGTGCAATACAATCTGCATATCATGCTGCGCTTCGATCTGGAACGCGCGCTGATCGGCGGAAGCCTTGCGCCCGTGGATCTGGAAGCGGCATGGAACACCCGCTTTGAAGCCGATTTCGGCTATCCCGTCGACAAGCCCGCCAATGGCGTGTTGCAGGATGTGCATTGGGCAGTGGGGCTGTTCGGGTATTTCCCGACCTATGCGCTGGGTAATCTCTATGCCGGTTGCCTGCATCAGGCGCTGCGCCGCGATCTGCCGGGTCTGGATGCGGATTTGCGCAAGGGAGATCCGTCAGCGGCGACGGCATGGCTGCGCGAAAGGCTGCAGCGTTACGGTGCCCTGCGCGGGCCGCGCGATACGATCCGGGCCGCCTGCGGCCATGAGCCGGGCGCAGAACCGCTGCTGACCTATCTGGAGACGAAATTCCGCGCGCTCTACCGGCTCTGATCCGCGTCCGGCGCAGGCAGGTGCAGAACGGCGCGCAAGCCGCCCAGCGATATGCTGTCGTCAAGCGTCAGAGTGCCACCATGCGCGCGCGCAGCATCCACCACGATCGCCAGCCCCAGCCCCATGCCGCCACTGTCGGAATTGCGTGCCTCGTCCAGCCGCATGAAAGGGTCGCAGGCGCGGGCGCGATCCTCGGGCGCGATGCCGGGGCCGTCATCCTCCACTGCGATCTCGATCCCGTCCGGGGTCACGCGCCGACTGACAATCGCCTTGCTGCCATGGCGCAGGGCGTTGCTGATCAGATTGTCCAGCGCCCGCCCCAGCGCGCCGGCCTGCAGCCAGATCAGCGGGGCCGGGGGGGATGGCAGCGACAGCGTGACCGGGTGGCCCGCCGCGTTGTAGCGCGCCACAAGATCCGAAATCAGCGCGTCCAGATCGGTGTCCTGCCCGTCCTCATGCATCTGGCCGCGCGTATAGTCCAGAAACCGCTCCAGCCGGGCCTCAAGGTCGCGGATTTCGACCTCCAGCGCGACGCAATCCTCGCAATCTTCCATCATCGACAGGATCAGCCGCATCCGCGTCAGGGGGGTGCGCATGTCATGGCTGACGCCTGACAGCATGATCTGCTGCTGCACGCGCTGCCGTTCCAGCCGGTTGCGCATATCGATGAAAGCATGGGCCGCTGCACGGATTTCCCGCGCGCCCGAGGCGCGCAGGGCCACGCGCTCGCCGCGACCATAGGCTTCCGCCGCCGCCCCCAGCCGACGGATGGGGCGGATCTGCAGTCGCAGGAACTGAAAGGCGATCAGCGTCATCAGCGCCGAGGCCAGAAACACGATCACCAGCAACTGATGCGGGTTCGTTGTGGTCAGCAAGCGGCGCGGCAGGGTGATGCCGATCACGCCATGGCGATTGTCCAGCCAGATGCGCACTGTGCCTTCATCCCGCGACAGGTCGGCACTCAGGAGCATCGGCAATTCAGTCCGCAATGTGCGCAGGATCTCGTCACCGGCAAGATCGAGCAGGCCGGGCGGGGTGATCTCTGCGGGCAGGGGCGCATCCAGCTGCAGCCGGATCTGCAGCGCCAAAATCAGATCGGCCTGTTCCTCGAGCACGGCTGCAGGCTCGGCGCTGTCCCCGATCCGCGCCAGCAGCACTTGCAGGACCTGCGCCGTATTGGTGCTGAGCTGGGTTGTCACGCGCTCGTAATGGCGCTGGATGAAGACCACCGAAAGCACGATCTGGATCACGATGATCGGCACGATCAGGATCAGGACAGCACGTCCGTAGAAACTGGCTGGAAAGAATGTCTTGAACCTGCGCTGGGTCATGCGCGCAGGATAGGCAAAGACCTGAGCGCTCACAAGCCGGACTGCAGGCCTGGGCGATTGCGTCTCTGCAGGCTGCAGGTCTATTCTGGTGCCATGACCGCTCCGCTGCTGACCCCCGAACCCGAATTGCATGTGATTCGCGCACAAAACCCCTCGCCGCTGACCGGGGAGGGGACCAATACCTATATTCTGGGCAGCCGCGATCTTTGCGTCATCGATCCCGGACCGCAGGATCAGGCGCATCTCGACGCGATCCTGCGTGACATTGCAGCGCGCGGCAGGCTGCGCGTCATTCTGGTCACACATGCACATCTTGACCATTCGCCGCTCGCGCGCGCCTTGTCAGACGTGACGGGTGCGCCGGTTCTGGCGCTCGGGGATGCGCGTGCCGGGCGCTCTGAGCGGATGACAGCGCTGGCTGAGGCCGGTCTGGTCGGAGGTGGGGAAGGGGTTGATCTGGCATTCCGGCCTGATCGATCCTTGGCCGATGGGGAGATCGTGCCATTGGGAGAGGACCGGATCCACGCCATCTGGACACCAGGGCATTTCGGCAATCACCTGTGTTTCGGCTGGCGCGGGGCTGTGTTCAGCGGCGATCATGTGATGGGTTGGTCCAGTACGCTTGTTTCGCCGCCCGACGGGGATCTTGCGGCCTATATGCGGTCGCTGGACGTGCTTGAGCTGCAGCGGGCGCGGGTGCTCTATCCGGGTCATGGTGCTGCTGTCACGGACGCATCGGGCCGCATATCCGAGCTGAGAGCGCACCGGTTGCAGCGAGAGGCCGAGATTCGCGCGGCCCTGCATTCGGGACCGCGCCGGGTCGCTGACATTGTCGCCGAGATCTACCGCGCGGTCCCTGTTGCGCTGCACCGTGCGGCAGCGCGCAATGTCCTCGCGCATCTCATTGATCTGGAAGCACGGGGGCTGGTCAGGGCCGTGCCGGATCTGTCTTGGGATGCTTTGTTCGAGCATGTCGGGAGTGGTCAGGAAAAGTAGAAAATCGCTCTGGACGCCACCGGAATCGCTTGCTATATGCCCGCCATGGTCCGGCGTAGCTCAGCGGTAGAGCAGTTGACTGTTAATCAATTGGTCGTAGGTTCGATCCCTACCGCCGGAGCCAAAAAACCCCAAGAAAACAAGATGCTACGCCAAGCCCGCGCAAGCGGCCCTTGTCGGTTGAGCTTTGGAGCAACGGCTCGTCATGAGTTTGCTTGTCATCGAATCTGAGCACCACTGTTTCGCCATGCCTTGAAGCAAAAGGAGGAAGCCTTGTCAGAGGCTTTGAACGCTCTTGCCGACCTCAAAACTGCATATGCGTTTAGTCCCGGATGATCACATTTCCCCTTCACGCCCAGATCAATTCCTGATCCTGACTCCACCGGCCTCAAGCAAGCTCTGCAAGCGCATCAGGGAGACGGTAGCCACCAAACCCGTTGCGATTCAATGCGATGGCCGCATGGAAATCGCCACATTTGATCAGTGGGGTCGCATCCATTGCCTATCGCGGATCAACTGGCATAATCTGATCATCACGCGATGAATTGCGATCAACTTTCGCCACTGCCAACAAGGAGCGCCCCACAATGAAGCAAGCACGGCTGACACGGTTGTTCGGGGTCTCTGGCAATTGTTTTGATGTGGCGATTGATCATGGCATGTTCAACGAAGCGGGCTTTCTGGGTGGAATCGAGAATATGACGCGTGCTGTAGATGTGATCGCAGAGGCCAGCCCGGATGCAATCCAGCTTCCGCCTGGCACAGCGCCCCTGTTGCAGGCGCGCCCCGGCCGCGATCGCCCCGCGCTGGTTCTGCGCGCGGATGTGGCGAATGTCTATGGCACGCCTCTGCCGCGCGCGCTGTTTTCCGAAGTGATCACCCGCCCGGTGGATCAGGCCGTGCGGCTGGATGCGGCCTGTGTCGTGGTCAATCTGCTTATGCTGCCCGACCAGCCCGATTTGCACGCCACCTGTATCCGCAACATCAACGCGCTGAAACCGGCCTGCGATGACATGGGCATGCCGCTGATGATCGAGCCGCTGGTGATGCAGGACAATGCGAAGGGCGGCTATATGGTCGATGGCGATATCACGAAGATCCTGCCTTTGGTGCGTCAGGCGGTTGAGCTTGGTGCCGATATCATCAAGGCCGATCCATGCGATGATGTAAGCGAATATCACCGGGTGATCGAGATTGCCCAAAGCGTGCCGGTGTTGGTGCGCGGTGGCGGCAAGGTCTCGGATACCGAGATCCTGACCCGCACCAAGACGCTGATGGAGCAAGGCGCACGCGGGATCGTCTATGGCCGCAATGTCATCCACCACCCTGACCCCGGCGGGATGACCGCGGCACTGATGGCGATTGTCCATGATGATGCGAGCGTCGAAGATGCGCTTGCTTTGATCACTGCGCGCGATGCGTAGGATCGGCTTCGGTATCATCGGCTGCGGCCTGATGGGGCGCGAATTCGCCTCGGCCGCCGCGCGCTGGCTGCATCTGCAGGATATGCAAGCGCGGCCCGAAATCGTTGCGGTCTGCGACACGCAGCCCGCTCTGACGCAGTGGTTCGCCACGCATCTGCCCGATGTGCAGCAGGTCAATGATTACCGCGCCCTGCTGGCCAATGACGCCGTCGATGCCATCTATTGCGCTGTCCCCCATGTCCTGCATGAACAGATCTATTGCGATATCCTTGCCTCGGGCAAACATCTGCTTGGTGAAAAGCCCTTCGGCATGGACCTTGCGCAAAACCGCGCGATCATGGCGGCTTGCGGGCAGCATCCGGGGCAGATCGTGCGTTGTTCGTCAGAAATGCCCTTCTATCCCGGCGCGCAGAAAGTGATTGAATTTGTGCGCTCCGGGGCGGTGGGCGAGATCCTTGAAGTCGAATGTGCTTTCCTGCATTCGTCGGATATCAACCCCGACAAGCCCATCAACTGGAAGCGTCAGGCGTCACTTAATGGCGCTTATGGCTGCATGGGCGATCTGGGCATGCATGTCTGCCATATCCCGCTGCGGCTGGGCTGGCAGCCTGTCAGCGTGCAGGCGAGCCTTGTCAAACGCGTGACCACGCGGCCCGACGAGGCCGGCGTGCGCGTGGCGTGCGACACATGGGATAATGCGACCATCACCGGCAGGGTCGAAACACCGGATCAGCCCGGCTTCCCGCTGATCCTGAAGACATGGCGCATCGCACCGGGCGAGGCGAATACATGGTCGATCCGCGTGCT
>SKRP01000146.1 GCA_007118445.1 Natronohydrobacter sp. | reverse complement strand
GCGCCCGCACCGTAAACGGCAGCGGTCGAGGCCAGAAATACCCGCCCTGCCCCGGTCCGCGCGCCAAGCGCCAGCGCGGCCAGCGCCAGTTCGGTATTCAGCGCCAGATCCCCCGCCCCCGGCACCACGCCCGACAGGTCCAGCACCACATCCACCCGGCCACAGCGCCGCGCGGCATGATCCGGGTCGGTCAACGGATCGCAGATCACCGATTGCACGCGCGCGGGGGCCCTGCGATATTGCCACAGCGTATCGACATTGGCCGCGCGCCAGTGGCGGCGCACCATGCCCCCCAACCGACCGCTGGCCCCGAGGATCAGGACACGCAGCGCGCTCACAGACTGCTGGCAGCGCGCCCGAAGCCGATGAAGCCCCCCATCAGCGCAAGCACACGTTGCGTCGTGGTCGCCACGGCCTGCGTGGCCATGACGATATCGCCATCCTGCAACAGGAATTCATCCGCGTTGAACATGCCATCGGCATGGGTCAGATCGAAGCTGAACACGACGCGTTTATGCGGGGCCGTATAGGGATGGGCCTGATCCCAGCGCGGATAGTGGCGCAGCACCAGAAGCCCGCGCGGATCAGCGCGCGTGTCGCTCAGCCCGCCCATCATTGACAAGGCCCGCAAGGCGCTGACCTCGGCGGCGTCAAACCCGATCACCTCTTCGCGGTTGGCTGCCCCCAGGGCCGTGAAACTGCGCGGGTCGGACTGGATCACGATCCGGTCGGCCCCCTGGAGCGGCGGGTCATTCTTCGGGTTGTCGAGCACGAATTGCAGTGGTCGGCGATAGATATGCGCGCCACGTGTCAGTTGCACCTGCGGGTTGGTCAGACCGGAATCCGCGCCCCCCGCAGCCGCAAGCATGCTGCTGAGCGGCAGGTTCCGTTCGGTCAGCGGATAAGTCCCCGGCGAGGCCACGCCGCCGATCATCTCGACCGAATTGCGCCGCCCTTCGCGCACTTCCAGCTGGACCTGCGCCGATGGGGTGATCGCAATCATCGCGTCCTGAATGCGGCGGCGCGCGGTTTCGCGGGTGACACCCCCGACATTGATCTGATCCACATAGGGCAGCGTGATATGACCTGCCGCTGTCACTGTCACATTCGACACATCGGCAAATGGCGCCTCGCCGCCAGACAGGAGCGAGGTTTCTTCTGCATCCCAAATCCGCAGGGCCAGCACATCACCGGGTGCGATACGCTGATCCGACGGCGTTGCGCCGCCATTGGGCCAACCTGTCCGCTGGCTGGCACCGCGGTCGCCCCAGCCCTTGTATTTGGGCAATTCCTTGCGCGAGACGATCACGAGCTTGAAGCCCGCATCCTCGTCATCCGCGTCCTTGACAACTTCCGAGCGAGTCGGCGCACCGCGCGGAACCGTACAGCCGCTCAGCGCCAATGCTGTTCCCGTGACCAGAAAGGCCCTCCTGGACATGCCTGCCTGCAAACCGTTTTCCTCTCGAAAGTCTTTCTTGCCCGTGCCTGAATAGTCATTGATGCGCGAAAAGGTCAATGGCTTGCGCCGAAGGATGGTATCAAAGCCGCCGGGCTGCGTTGAATAGAACACATTGCATTGCGCAGAAAGGCAGGGGATTGCACCCGGCTTCGGGCTCGAGGCATATCTGTCGGTCATGACCCTGCCCATAGACCCGCTCCTGCCCGAAATCACGGCCACGCTTGCCCGCACGGGCCGTCTGGTGCTGCAAGCCCCGCCCGGCGCGGGCAAGACCACCCGCGTTCCACTGGCGCTGATGGACCAGATACAAGGGCGGATCGTGATGCTGGAGCCGCGCCGTCTGGCCGCGCGGGCCGCGGCCGAACAGATGGCCCGCTCCTTGGGCGAATCCCCCGGTGCGCGGGTTGGCTATCGGATCAGGGGGGCCTCGGTCGTGTCGGATGCGACGCGAATCGAGGTCGTGACCGAGGGGATTCTGACTCGGATGCTGCAATCAGACCCGGAACTGACCGGAATCGGTGCCGTGATCTTCGATGAATTTCACGAACGCTCGCTCAATGCCGATCTGGGGCTGGCGCTGACATGGGAGGTGCGCGCGGCGCTGCGCCCCGATCTGGCGCTGGTGGTGATGTCCGCGACGCTGGATGCCGCGCCCGTGGCCGCGCTGATGCAAAATGCCCCGGTCCTGACCGCCGAAGGCCGCGCCTTTCCGGTCGAAACCCGCTGGCTGGACCGCCCCCGGTCGCGCGAGATTGCGTTTGAGCGTGCCGCCGCCGCGCTGGTCGAACAGGCTTTGGCGGAAACCGAGGGTTCGCTGCTGGTCTTTCTGCCCGGCGAAGGCGAGATCCGGCGCGTGGCGGGTTTGCTGAGCGGGCGCGTGGGCGCGGCTGAAATTCACCCGCTTTACGGTGCCTTGCCCTTCGCGCAGCAACGCGCCGCGATTGCGCCTGCGCGCGCCCGGCGCAAGATCGTGCTGGCCACGGCGATTGCCGAAACCTCGCTGACCATCGAGGGGATTCGCGTCGTGGTTGATTGCGGCCTTGCGCGGCGCGCGCGCTTTGACCCCGGCACCGGCATGACGCGGCTGGTGACCGAGCGCGTGACCCGCGCCGAGGCCGAACAGCGCCGGGGCCGGGCCGGGCGTGTCGAAAGCGGCATCTGCTACCGGATGTGGGCGCGGGCCGAGGAGGGCGCGCTGGCCGCGTTCGCGCCGCCGGAAATGGCGCGGGCCGATCTGGCCGGGCTGGCGCTGGAAATCGCGCTCTGGGGCGATGATGCGGGCCTGCGGTTTCTGACGCCGCCGCCCGAAGCGGCCCTGGCCGAGGCCCGCGCGCTGCTGCGCGGTCTGGGCGCGCTGGACCCCGCGGACCGGATCACGGCGCATGGCCGCCGCCTTGCTGGCCTGCCGCTGCATCCGCGGCTGGCGCATATGCTGCAGATCGCCGGGCGGGCGGGGGTCGAACTGGCCGCATTGCTGTCCGAACGTGACCTGCTGGCGCAGGCCCCGGCGGATCTGGAACTGCGCCTCACGGCACTGCGCGACCCGAAAGGCTTTGCCGAACGCTACAGCCATGCCCTGCACCGCCCCACGCTGGAGCGGCTGCGCGCGGCCCTGCCGGGCTTGAGGCGGCTGGCAGGCAAGGGGCGCGGTGATCTGAGCGCGGGCCAGATGGCCGCGCTGGCCTATCCCGACCGGATCGGGCTGCGGCGCAAGGGCCCGGCCCCGCGCTATGTGCTGTCGGGGGGCAAGGGGGCCGCGCTGCCCGAGGGCGACCCGCTGGCGCAGGCGCGGCTGCTGGTGGTGACCGACAGCGATGGCGACCCGCGCGAGGCCCGGATCCGGCAGGCTGTCGCGATTCGGGAAAGTGAGCTTCGGGCGCTGTTTGCCGATCAGATCATATGGCGGGATATCTGCGCATGGTCGCGCCGCGAAGGCCGGGTGGTCGCGCGGCAACAGGAATGTTTCGGCGCTCTGGTGCTCAATGACCGGCACTGGCCCGATCCTGCACCCGAAGCGCTGGCGCGGGCCGCCTGCGACGGGCTGCGCGATCTGGGCCTGCCACTCTCGAACGCCGCACGGCGCTTCATCGCGCGGGTCGCGCTGTTGCGCGCGCAGGGTGAGGATGTGCCGGATATGTCGGAAGATGCATTGCTGGCCGGGCTCGAGGACTGGCTCGCCCCGCATCTCGACGGCCAGCGCAGCGCTGATGCGCTGCGCGCGCTCGATCTGCTGCCGGCACTGCGCGCGATGCTCGATTGGGAGGCGCAACAGCGCCTCGACCGGCTGGTGCCTGCGCATTTCACCAGCCCGCTCGGCAATCGCGTGCCAATCGACTATTCAGGCGATGCACCACAGATCGAGATCCGGCTGCAGGAAGTGTTCGGACTGGCGACGCATCCGGTGATCGGACCGGCGCGGCAGCCCTTGCGGATGGTGCTCTTATCGCCTGCGCGCAGGCCAGTGCAGGTGACGATGGACCTGCCGGGGTTCTGGGCGGACAGCTATGCGGATGTGCGCAAGGACATGCGCGGGCAATATCCGAAACACCCCTGGCCCGAAAACCCGCTGGAGGCAGCACCCACCCTGCGCGCGAAACCACGCGGGCGATGACAGGTAGGGTGCGTGCTGAGCACGCACCCTACAGCCAGCATGCGCGCGCAGCTTTCCGGGCGGTCACACTGGCCGGATATGCGCCGTGAGCGGCCCCTCGCGCGCGATCCGCGCCAGCGCCTCGGCGCGCGGTTCACAGGCGACGGACATCGTATGCGCATTGGCGTGCAGGATCGCCCCGGGCGCGCTGACCCAGGCCACATGCCCGCGCCAGAACAACAGATCGCCGCGCTGCATTTCGGCCCCCTCAGGCAGCGCCGGCCCCAGCGCGGCCTCTTGCAGGTCGCTGTCGCCCGGACAAGCCTTGCCGCAAGCATGCAGCGCAAGCTGCACAAGCCCCGAGCAATCTACCCCGGCAGCACTGTTGCCACCCCAGAGATAGGCTGTGCCCAGCAGGCTTTCTGCAACGGAAACAGGATCGGACTGCAGCGCGTCCAGCCGCGCCATATGCGGCCTGGGCACCCAGAACCCATCATCACAGCGCAGAAAACGGCCCTCCTGGCCTGTGATCCGCAGCTGCGCATTGAGCGACAGGCGCGCCTGCTCCGGGCTTTTCAGATCAGCGGCGGAGTAAAGATGCGTCATGCGCGCGCTGACGCGATGCGTCACCGGATGATCCGGCCCGAGGGCCTCTGCCGCGACCCAACCGCAATACCCGTCCATCTGCGCCTGCACAAAGGCCCAGGGCCCCTGCTGGTCAATGACGCAAAGCCGCGCCCCGCGCAAGATCTGGCGGTCGCGCGGACCATCCGGGCGGCGGCGCAGATCGGCCAGCGGGGCGCGCAGGCGCATCCATGTGCCGCTCGTGAACTCCGCGGCCGCGATCCGGCCCTGCAGCGCAACATGGGCCACACGCCCGCTGAACGGGGTCAGGCGCGGATCGCTCACAGGCCAAGCGCTTCCGGCAGCGCTGCGAACAGCGCGCGGGTGCCCTGCCCCACGCCGCCCTTGGGCCGCCCCGGCGCAGCGCTGGGCTGGAAGCCATAGATATCGAAATGCGCAAAGCGCGGGCAGGCATCGACAAAGCGGTGCAGGAACAGCGCCGCTGTAATCGCGCCTGCCATCCCGCCTGCGGGCGCATTGTCCAGATCGGCGATGCCGGGTTCGATCTTCGCCTCATAGGCCGGGTGCAGGGGCAATTGCCACAGGGGATCGCGCACAGCGTCGCTGGCCGCCATCAGCGCGCGCGCAAGCGCCGAGTCGCGGGTGAAGAAGGGCGGCACATCCGGCCCCAGCGCCACACGCGCGGCCCCGGTCAGGGTCGCCATGCAGATCATCAGATCAGGGGTTTCCTCATCCGCCAGCGCCAGCGCATCGGCCAGCACCAGACGGCCCTCGGCATCGGTATTGTTGACCTCGACACTCAGCCCCTTGCGCGAGGTCAGGATATCGCCAGGCCGCATCGCATTGCCCGAGACAGCATTCTCGACCGCAGGCACCAGCACACGCAGCTGCACCGGCCAGCCCTGCGCCATGATCATCTGCGCCAGCCCCAGCACCGCCGCGGCCCCGCCCATATCCTTTTTCATCAGCCCCATCGAGGCACCGGGCTTGAGGTTCAGCCCGCCAGTGTCGAAACACACCCCCTTGCCGACCAGCGTCAGACGCGGACCGGCCTCGCCCCAGCGCATATCCAGCAGGCGCGGGCTGCGTTCAGAGGCGCGGCCCACTGCATGGATCAGCGGCAGGTTCTGATACAGCAGATCATCGCCATAAATAACCGACGCCTCGGCCCCATGCTCTTGCGCCAGTGCCAGAAACGCCGCTTCCAGCTCTTCCGGCCCCATATGCGAGGCGGGCGTGTTGATCAGGTCGCGGGTCAGAAACTCGCCCGAGACAATCGCCGCCAGCCGGGTGGCATCGCCCCCGGCAGGCGCGATCATCTGGCCCAGCGCCGGGGTGTCGCCTTGCCGGAAGCGGCGGTAGCTATAGCCGCCCAGACACCAGCCCAGCACCTCTTCGGCCAGTTCCCAGGCATCGAGCTG
>SKRP01000171.1 GCA_007118445.1 Natronohydrobacter sp. | reverse complement strand
GAGATCGGGTTTTCCAGCCGCACCGCATCCGACCCGCCACCAAAGAGCTGCGCCGAGCCCGCATCGATGAAGCTGTAGGTCACGCATTCATTATAGCCCAGCCCCGCCAGCGCGCGCCGCGCGGCACTGGCCCGCCGTTGCATCGGCGTCAGGATCGGGCGTGCAACCCCGGCCTGCGGGCGCGGCAGCGGCTTGCCTTCCAGCTTGGTCAGCGAGGCGATGCGCGCGATTTCCTCGACCAGATCGGCGCTGCCCAGAATATCGGGCCGCCAGCTTGGTGGCTGCGCCTGATCACCGGTCAGGGTGAAGCCCAGCGCCTCCAATGTGGCGCGCTGATCGGCCTCGGGGATATCCATACCCACCAGCGCGCGCACGCGCAGCGGGTCAAACCGGTAGCTTCGGGTCGTGTCGGGGATGGCCCCGTCCTGCACGACCTCGGACACCTCGCCGCCGCAGAGATCCAGCACCATGCGCGTGGCCAGTTCCAGCCCGTCCAGCGTGAAAGCCGGATCGACCCCGCGCTCGAAGCGGTAGCGCGCGTCGGAATTGATCTTGAGCGCGCGGCCTGAGGCGGCAATGGTGATCGGATCCCAATAGGCGGATTCAAGGAACACATTGACCGTATCCCCGGTACAGCCCGAATGCTCGCCGCCCATGATGCCCGCGATCGATTCCGGCCCCTGATCATCCGAGATCACCATCTGGCCCATAGCAAGTGTATAGGTCTTGTCATCAAGCGCCAGCAGCTCCTCGCCGCCCTGCGCGGGATGGATGCGCAAGCCGCCCTGCACCTTGTCGGCGTCGAACACATGCAGCGGGCGGTTCAGGTCAAAGGTGAAGAAATTGGTGATATCCACCAGCGCCGAAATGGGCCGCAGCCCGATGGCGCGCAGCCGCTTCTGCAACCAGTCGGGCGAGGGACCATTCTTCACCCCACGGATGACGCGCCCGGCGAAAAGCGGGCAGCCCCTGTCCTTCAACTCAGGCGCAATCGTCACGCTGATCGGGCTGGGGAAAGCGCCCGCGACAGGTTCCACCACCAGCGGTTTCAACTTGCCCAGACCGCGTGCGGCCAGATCGCGCGCAATGCCACGCACGCCCAGCGCATCGGGGCGGTTGGGCGTGATGGCGATGTCGATCACCGGGTCATTCAGCCCGGCATAATCAATGTAGCGCATCCCCAAAGGCGCGTCTTCGGGCAGGTCAATGATGCCCTCATGATCCTCCGAGAGCATCAGTTCACGCTCGGAACACAGCATCCCGTTGCTGGCCTGTCCGCGAATGACACCGGGTTTCAGATCGACGCCGGTGCCCGGAACATGCGTGCCCACAGGCGCGAACACCCCCACCAGCCCGGTGCGCGCATTGGGTGCGCCGCAGACGACCTGCACTTCCTCGGGCGCGCTGCCCGGCCCGCCCGGCCAGGTCTCGACCCGGCACAGGCGCAGACGGTCCGCATCAGGGTGCTGCACGGCCTCGATCACGCGGGCGATGCGAAAGGCACCCAGCGTCGTGGCCGGGTCGATGATCTCTTCGACCTCAAGCCCCAGATCGGTCAGCGCCTCGACGATCTGATCAAGGCTTGCTTCGGTTTCCAGATGATCCCTGAGCCAGGACAGCGTGAATTTCATGTCTCTTCCCCGATTTGGCCGCGCATTGCTCCGGACAGGCGCCTAGCGCATATCCGGTGCCAAGAAAAGCCGGATGGCTCAGCGGTTGCGCGGATCCGTGTCGTCGTCATCCTCCTCAGAGTCATCCTCGGGAAGATTGAAGAAACTGTCCGCATCGCTGTAGTCAGCGGCCTTGCCGGTTTCTTCGGCCTCGGGGTTGAGATCGCTGAAGCTGAAATTCTCCAGCCCGGCAATCGCTGCCGGCATTTTCGGCTCGGCCTCTGCCTCAAGCGACTGTTCGGTCGACACCAGCTTGCGGCGTTCCTCATCGCTCATCACACCGCCCTCGGCAGCGCGTTTGGCCGCGGCTTTCTGCACTTCCTTGTCCAGCTCGGACTGGCGGCACAGGCCCAGCGCCACAGGGTCGATCGGCTGCAGATTGGCGATATTCCAATGCGTGCGCTCGCGGATCGCATCAATCGTGGTATTGGTCGTGCCGACCAGACGCCGGATCTGCGCATCGGCCAGTTCAGGGTGGAACTTGACCAGCCACAGGATCGCCGCCGGACGGTCCTGACGCTTGGACAGCGGCGTGTAACGCGGCCCGCGCCGCTTTTCCTCGCCCTCTGCCGCCGGGTTGTATTTCAGTTTCAGCGGATGGCGCGGGTTCTTCTCGGCGCGCTCGATCTCGATCGGGTCCAGCTGGTTATTGGCAACCGGATCAAACCCTTTCACACCGGCGGCAACATCGCCATCGGCAATGCCCTGCACTTCCAATTCGTGCAACCCGCAGAAATCAGCGATCTGTTTGAAACTCAGCGTGGTATTGTCCACCAGCCAGACGGCTGTGGCCTTGGGCATCAGGGGCTTTGACATGACATCTCTCCTGTCATACGCGCGCATCGGGAATGCGCATAGGTCATCAGGTGCCGGGAAATCGGCTGCAGGGCGGGCCTGCGGGTTCCTCGAATGCGGGGATGGGGCGGGTATAGCCTGTGTCAGGTCACATGGAAAGCAGAAATGAAGAAGATTTTTTTGGCTCTCGCCCTGCTGGGCGTGCTGGCAGCGCTGTTCCGGGAGGGGCTGCCCGACCAGCCCGAGGACCACGCAACAGAGCGTGATGGCTATCTGCTGCTCGCGATCAGTTGGACCCCGAGCTGGTGCGTACGGACTGGAGATGCGCGCGGGGCGGCGCGCTGCGCGCCGGGGTCCGGGGCGGGCTGGCTGGTGCATGGTCTGTGGCCACAATTCGACGCGGGCGGCTGGCCGGAATTCTGCGACACACCCCATGCCCCGCCATCCCGTGACCAGACAGCCACGATGATTGACATCATGGGCTCTGACGGTCTGGCCCTGCACCAGTGGCGCAAACATGGCACCTGTTCGGGGCTGAGCGCCAGCGCCTATTTCGACCAGACCCGAGCAGCCTTTGCGGGTCTGCACCTGCCCGATGCGCTCCGGCCCGGCGCGGGGCCGCTGCGCCGCAGCCCGGACGCGCTGCTGGCCGATTTGCGCGCGGCCAATCCGGGGCTGGGCGAGGATATGGCCATCCTGACCTGCCGCGACGGCATGGCGCAGGAAATCCGCCTGTGCCTGAGCCATGACCTGACCCCACGCGCCTGCGACGTCGCGCTTCTGGCGCGCCATTGTCGCGCGCGCTCAGTCACCCTGCCTGCACGGCCCTGACACAGCAGCGCGGGGCGTGATCCCGCTCAGCACCGCGCGCAGGTGTTCAAGACGCAACGGCTTGGTGATGCAGCCATCAAACCCGGCATCGAGATAAGACCGGACCTGATGGGTCATTGCATTCGCTGTGCAGGCATAGGCCGGCACACTGGCCCGGTTGGTCGCCTTTTCTTCCGCGCGAATCGCAGCCAGAGTCTGCGATCCGTCCAGCTCTGGCATCGAGATATCCAGCAAAAGCAGATCGAAGGCATTTTCGCGATAGCGCTCTATCGCCTGCCGACCATCATCGGCAGTGACAACACTGGCCCCGAGCTGGCCCAGCATCATCTTCAGGATCATCTGATTCGTGCGATTGTCATCAGCAATCAGCACCTGCAGGCCGGGGCACACCATTTCCGCCTGCGGGCCTGACATTTCAGATATGTCGGCCATGTCAGGCCGCACGACTTCACCCTGAGTCGCGACGGATTTCAGAGGCAGGGTCATCGTGACCCGCGTGCCCGCCCCCGGCGCGCTGTCCAGTGTCAGGCTGCCCTGCATCAGATCGACCAGCCGCCGCACGATCGGCATTCCCAGACCGGTTCCGCCGAATTCACGCGTTGTTGCCGCCCCTGCCTGCACGAAAGGTGTAAAAATCCTTTCCTGCTGCGCCTGGGTCATGCCGATGCCGGTATCTTCCACTGTCATGATCACCTGATCGGGATCGCGCGCAGCGATCGACAGACGGACATGGCCGGTTCTGGTGAATTTCACGGCATTGCCCATCAGATTATGCAGGATCTGGGTCAGCCGGTGCGGATCGCCCAGACGGTCAGCCCCGGTCGGGTCATCCAGCTCAACCCCCAGCGACAATCCGCATCCCGAGGCGCGCAACGTGTAGATCTGCTCGATCCGTTCGGCCAGCTGACCGAGGCAGAACGGGATCTGTTCCAGCTCCAGCGCATCTGCCTCGATCTTGCTCATATCCAGCAAGTCATCGATGATGGTCATCAACAGACTGCCGGAATGCGACAATGTCCGCACCATCTGCAACTGCACGGGATCATCCAGCGCTGTTTCCAGCAGGCTGCTGATCCCGATGATGCCGTTCAGCGGCGTGCGGATTTCATGGCTCATATGCGCCAGAAACCGGGATTTTGCGGCATTCGCCCGGTTCGCCGCTGCCAGCGCTGCTTCGCGGGCCTGTTCGGCACTGACAAGTCCCGTGACATCGGTCAGGGCATAGACCATCGGCATGTCATCAGCGCGCGGCTCGGCCAGCGGGGCCGCATTGACCGAGATGAAGCGCGGCTGACCGCCCTGGCGCAGCGCGACCCGGTGGTTTTGCACATTGCTGCCCCTGGCCACACCAAGCGCGAAAGGATCCTGTGGGCTGCCGACCGGCCTGCCCTCGAGATCGGTGATAACTGTCGCGCCATTCCCAGCAGCCAACTGGCACAGCGTCGACAGCTTGCCGCCCAGAAGCGCATCGGCAGAATCGTTGGAAAACAGAACTTTACCCGCAGCGTCAACCACCAGCACGCCGGCGGCATTGGTGCTGACAATCCCCTGCAGAAAGCTGCGCTCCCGCGCCAGCGCCTCTTTCGCGGCGCGCATGTCCTGCATCGCGCGCCGCCGCGTCAGGACCGTGCAGATGACATCGGCAAAGGCACGCAGCAGATAAACCTCCGCTGGCAGGAAATCGCTGCGCCGGGCGACACTGTCGAAACCGACCATGCCGAAAAACACCTCGCCATCATGCATCGGCACCAGCAGCAGCGAGCGAATCCCCTGCGATGCCAGAATGGTATATTCGGCAGAATCGGATGGAAAACTGCTGATATCGGCGACATGGACAACTTCATTGCGTATCAGCGGATCAAAAAGCCCTGCGAATTCAGAAATGGGCAGGTCCTGCAATTCGTCGATCATGGCGTCCACACCCGGCGCGCACCATTCATGCGTGTTGCTGGTGACGCCATCGTGCGACAGGAACACATAGGCCCGGTCGCGCAGATTATATTGCCCCAGTTGCCCCAGACATCCCGTAATCTCCTCATCCACATCGGCCAGATCGACAGCGAGCAACCGGTGGATCAGGCCGACGATGAGCGCCTGCGCCTCGACAAGTCGCGCGCCCTGTTCCCGAGATATCAGCGCTGTTTGATCCGACACAAATCCATCCATACGTCAGTCACGCCACGTTCTGCCGTGTTGGGTCATGGTAACAGCGACGCTAGTGCAGCATCGTAAAAAAACAATTTATACGTATCTGCAATGGGCTTGTTTCGGCCGGATCGGGGCTTGCGCCGGGACTGCGCTCGACTATAACGCGCCTCAATTTGCGCGGTGGCAGGATGCCGCCGCGCCTGTGCGCACGCAGCTCAGTCAGGGGTCCGTCATGCCGAAAAGAACCGATATCCAGTCCATCATGATCATCGGGGCGGGGCCAATTGTCATCGGACAGGCCTGCGAATTCGACTATTCCGGCGCTCAAGCCTGCAAGGCGCTGCGCGAGGAAGGCTATCGCGTGATTCTGGTCAACTCGAACCCGGCCACGATCATGACCGATCCGGGGCTGGCCGATGCCACCTATATCGAGCCGATCACCCCTGAAATCGTCGCCAAGATCATCGACAAGGAACGCCCGGACGCGCTTTTGCCGACAATGGGCGGGCAGACCGGGCTGAACACCTCGCTTGCGCTGGCCGATATGGGCGTGCTGGAAAAATATGGTGTCGAGCTGATCGGCGCCAATCGCGCCGCCATAGAGATGGCCGAGGATCGCAAGCTGTTCCGCGAGGCAATGGACCG
>SKRP01000206.1 GCA_007118445.1 Natronohydrobacter sp. | reverse complement strand
TCGACATAGGCCATCAGATCCATGTCAAGGGCCAGGTCGCGTTCGCCGGTCTGATCATCACCAGGTGTCATGTCCCGGTCTCCTTGCGTTTGAGGACAGTCAGTTTGCCGCCCGTGCAGCCCCGCACGATCCGGCGCAGGGCCTCGCGGCCCCGGCCAAGGCGCGACATGAAGGTGCCCAGCGGCAGGTTCAGCGATTGCGCGGCCTCGGCATAGCTCATCTCGCGCAGCGCGATCAGGATGATCGGCTTGCGCTGCGCCTCGGGCAGCTGGTCAAGTGCCGCCAGCACCTGTTTCAGTTCAAGCTGGGTATGCTGGCACTCGCGCGCGACCGGGTCGGGCAGGTCAGGGGCCGCGTCATCGCGGGTCTTCTGGCGGCGGATTTCGCTGATATGGGTATTGTGCAGAATCCGGAACAGCCAGGGGCGCAGATCCGATCCGGGCTGGAACGTATCGGCCTTGGCAATCGCCTTGGTCAGGGTTTCCTGCACCAGATCATCCGCGCTGACCGGATCACGGGTCAGCACCAGCGCATAGCGGCGCAGGCTGGCGATATGGCTGTGCAATTCGGATTTCAGACTCATGTCGCGGTCATGGAAGGGCTCCATCCTCCGGGGCTTTGACAGACATACGCAGCCGCTGCGGTTTTCATCCGAAAAAAATTCGCAGTCCCTGATTCAAAAAAGCAGGGATGAAACCCCTGCGCCGCGCGTTCTTGGGGCAGAAAAGGAGACACCCATGGCAAATGACCTGATTATCAGACCACAGGTGCCCGCGAAGCGCCCCTGGACGACCGTGCCGGCGCGCATTTTCGGGACAACGCCCCGGATCATCGCGAAACGCAGCCTGTTCTATCTGGCCGCCGCGCTGGTGCTTTATTTCGGCGTCATCGGCAGCCTGATGCACCGGATCGATGCCGATCTCGATTTCACCCCGCCGAACCCGGTCGAGGGTGGCAGCCACGCGGTCAACATGGCCGAAGCGCTGATCCTGCGCGAGACTGTCGAGCACCGCTGGACCGCGAATGACCCGGTCTTCTTTCCGACCGGACTGCTGGACAACATGCCCAATTACCAGCGCGGCATGATGCGCGCGATCAGCCGCTTCACGATGGAGCTGGAAAACCAGATCGGGCGTCTGCGCGGATCATCGGCGATTGACCGCGATCTGGAACGCGCCACGGGGCTGCTGCAATTTCCCACTGATGTCTGGATGTTCGATTTCGATCAGTCGATGCTGCCGGTTCAGCCTGCCGATACGCAATATGCCGCGGCCGCACGCGCGCTCAGAGCCTATAACATGCGTCTGGCCAACGGGACTGCCGTATTCGAGACCCGTGGCGACGCGCTGGCGCTGACAGTCGAGCGGATGGCGGGCGAGTTGGGGGCACGCGCGGCGCTGGTCGATGATCATCTCCGGAAGGGAGGGTTCATCATCGATTTCGTCTCGGATGACATTTTCTATTTCAACAAGGGGATGGCCTATGCGTCCTATCTGCTGCTGCGCGAGCTGGGGCGCGATTTCGATGAGGTGATCCTGCGCCAGGGGCTGATCGGGGTCTGGCATCAGGCGCTGGACAGCCTGCGTCTGGCATCGCAGCAGAAACCCTGGATCGTGCTCAACAGCTCTGGTGCGGAAAGTTTCCTTGCCAATCATCTGCATCTGCAGGGCTTCTATCTGAAGCGCGCGATTCTGCAGCTTGACGAGATAGCCCGCGTGATCCGCGCCAACTGAGCGCTGCAACGGGGCGGGGCGCGCAGGCCCCACAGGGTGCGTGGCGTGCACGCACCCTACCTGCGACGACAGCGCGGATCAGGCTTCGGGCGGGATCGAATAGGTCAGCGAGGCGCGGGCGACCGGGGCCTCCTTCCCTTCGGAATAGATCAGGCAATCGCCCACAGCGAGTGCCCGGCCCAGTTTCAGCAGCCGTGTCTCGCAGATCAGATCAACCCCGGCGGCCGGTTTGCGCATGAAATCAATCGCGCAATTCGTGGTCACGCTCAGCGCTTTCGGCCCGATCATCGACAGGATCGCCAGATAGACCGAGACATCGGCCAGCGCGAACATTGCCGGGCCCGACACGGTGCCGCCGGGGCGCAGATGGCGCTCGTCATGCAACAGCCGCACGGTAACGCGCATCGGGGCGACCGAATCGATGGCGAACATCTCTGCCACCTGCGCGAAATCGGATTTCAGAAAGGCCGTGAGGGCGTCGCGGTCCATTTGCATGGCGGATCCTTCGCAAGGGGGTGTGTGTAACATGTCGGATGCTGACAGTCACGGCAAAGACGGAAATCTTGCAAGATCACCGGGCCAATTCTGACATGTGACGTTGCGGCTTTTTTGGCGCGGTCAGTGATGGCCCGGCCCGGCAAGCTTGCGGCAGCTCGAAAGATCGGCAGGCATTCCGCTTGCACAGTGACCGGTTGGAGCCTTGCCGGGCCCTGTGCCTGGATCGGGGCCGCACGAGGCGCGAACAGGCCATGGCGCGGCACGGATGCAGGGGTCACGGCCCGGAGACGCGCAAACCCGACCGGGCGGTCTTATCTGCTGGCTTGCGCGGGGCTTCTGCCCGGATGACGGGGCAGGGCGATCACCCGCCCCGCCGCTCGACCAGCGCCGCCATCACCGAGGCGCGCGAGACATGGCCCAGGCTGCGCCCGTGCTCGGTCACGCCCAGCCGGTCATGCTGGGCATCCATCTGCGCCATGACTTTGCGGATCGGTGTGTCGATATCGACACTGCGCGTCGGCGCGGGGCCAGGGCTTGCGATCAGCGCGTCGCGCGCCCGCAACACGCCGAGCGGGTTCATATTGGCCACGAAATCCGCCACATACTGGTTCGCGGGCTTTGCATAGATCTCGGGCGGGGTGCCGCATTGGATCATCCGCCCGCCCTCCAGAATGGCAATCCGGTTGCCAAGTTTGAACGCCTCATCCAGATCATGGCTGACAAACAGGATCGTGCGCTTCAGGCGGCTCTGCAATTCCAGCAATTCATCCTGCAGCCGCGCCCGGATCAGCGGATCAAGCGCCGAAAACGGCTCGTCCATCAGCAGGATCGGCGCATCCGTCGCGAAAGCCCGCGCCAGCCCCACCCGCTGCTGCATGCCGCCAGAGAGCGCACTCACCGGCTGATCGGCCCATTGCGCCAGCCCCACCAGTTCCAGCTGCGCCTCGACCTTCTCGCGCCGTGCGCGGCGGCCCATCCCCGCCAGTTCCAGACCCAGCCCCACATTCTCGCGCACCGAGCGCCAGGGCAGCAGGCCGAATTGCTGGAACACCATGGCCACAGTCCGCATCCGCAACCTGCGCAATTGCAGGCTGCCTGCGCGCGGGATCGAGAGCAGCCTTTCGCCATCATTGACCAGAACATCGCCCTGCACGATGGGGTTCAGCCCGTTCACCGCGCGCAGAAGCGTCGATTTCCCCGAACCCGACAGCCCCATCAGCACCACGATCTCGCCCTGACCCACATCAAGCGAACAATCATGCACGCCCAGCACCTGGCCCGTGGCGCGTTTGATATCCTCGCGGCTCTGGCCGGTTTCCATCAGCGGGATGGCTTTGTAGGGGTTGGACCCGAACACGATCGAGACATTCTTGAAACGGACCGCCGGATCGCTCATCTTTGCACCTCCACCCGCAGCATCCGGTCAAGCATGATGGCCACGGCGACAATCACTGCCCCCGCTTCAAAGCCCAGGCTCGCATTGACCGTGTTCAGCGCGCGCACCACTGGCACGCCCAAGCCCGGCGCACCGACCAGCCCGGCGATCACCACCATCGAGAGCGACAGCATGATGGTCTGGTTCAGCCCGGCCATGATCTGCGGGAAGGCATAGGGCAGCTCGACCTTCAGAATGCGCTGTCGGGTCGTTGCGCCGAACGAGGTCGCGGCCTCGCTCAGCGCGGCCGGGGTCGAACGGATGCCGAGTTCGGTCAGCCGGATCGCGGCGGGCATGGAAAACATCACGGTCGCCACCAGCCCCGGCACCATGCCCAGACCGAACAGCACCAGCACCGGGATCAGATAGACGAAAGTGGGCAGGGTCTGCATCAGATCCAGCACCGGAGTCAGCGCGCGGTAAAACCGGGGATGATGCGCCGAAAAGATGCCCAGCGGCACGCCCACGCCCATGCAGACCACGCAAGAGGCAATGACCAGCGTCAGGGTCTGCATGGTCAGCACCCAATAGCCCTGATTGAGCGCAAACAGCGCGCAGGCAGCGACGATCAGGACCGGGGCCAGCCTGCGCTGCAACAGATATGTCAGCGCACAGAAGCCCGCTATGACAAGGAACGGATGCGGGGTCTGCAGCGCATTGCCCAGCCCCTCGATCATCGCGCGCAGCACGGCTTCGAGCGCATCGAAAAATCCGATGAAGGTGTCCTGCATCCAGGTAAAGGCCGTCGCGACACTGCGCCCGACCGGGATTTTCGCATCCGTGATGATCTGGGTCAGGCTGTCGGCCATGCCGCTTATCCCTTCAAGCATGGCCCCGCCCCAGAGGGCAGGGCCGTCAGGTCAGCCGTTCAGCCCTCAAGCGCTGCGGTCACAACGCCCAGTGCCTCATCCCCGTCAACGGTGGTGACACCGACCAGCCAGGGCGCAATCGCATCGATATTGTCCGACAACCACGCCCGCGCCGCCATGTCCGGGTCGGTCCCGTCATTCAGGATCGCGCCCATGATCTCGTTTTCCATCTCGAGCGTGAATTCCAGATTGTTCAGGAAGGTGCCCAGATTGGGGCATTCCTCGACCAGACCTGCGCGGGTATTGGTATAGACCTCGGCGCCCCCGAAATCGGGGCCGAACCAGTCATCGCCGCCCGCGAGATAGGTCATCTCGAAATTGGCGTTCATCGGGTGTGGCTCCCAGCCCAGAAACACGACCGGCTCGTCGCGACGGTCCGAGCGTTCGACCTGCGCAAGCATCCCCTGTTCCGAGCTTTCCACGACCTCAAACCCCGACAAGCCGAAAGCACCCGCTTCGATCATGTCCAGAATCAGCCGGTTGCCGTCATTGCCCGGCTCGATCCCGTAGATGCGGTTCTGCAGCGCATCTGCATTGGCGGCAATATCGGCGAAATCCGCGATCCCCAGTTCCGCCCCGGCGGCATTGGTCGCCAGCGTGTATTTCGCGCCTGCCAGATTGCGCCGCACTGTGTCGACTGTGCCTGCCTCGCGATAAGGGGCGATATCGGCCTCCATCGTGGGCATCCAGTTGCCAAGGAACACGTCAATATCGCCATTGGCCATCGAGGTGTAGGTGACTGGCACTGACAGCACCAGCGTGTTGGTCTGATAGCCCATCGCCTGCAGGATGGTCGAGGCAACCGCCGTGGTCGCAGTGATATCGGTCCAGCCCACATCCGAGAAGGTGACAGAGCTGCAATCAGCGAAAGCGGGCGCGGCAGCAAGGCTTGCGGCCAGAAAAGTCGGGGTCAGGTAACGGGTCATATAGGGCTCTCTCTCTGTTGTGGTCGCTTTTGTTGATTGACCAATCAATAAACAATCGGTTAGACATTTTGCAACCGAATATCGGGACCGGGTTGCAGGAAATGCCATGCCGAAGCTGGGAATGGAGCCTATCAGGCGTGACGCGCTGATCAAGGCCGCAATTATCGAACTGGGGCAAGTGGGCTCGCTGGATGTGACGGTCAGCCGGATCGCCAAGCGTGCGGGCATGTCCTCGGCGCTCGCGCATCACTATTTCGGGTCCAAGGAACAGATGTTTCTGGCCGCCATGCGCCATGTGCTTTCGGTCTATGGGGCCGAAGTGCGCGGCGCGCTGGTCGTGGCGGACACGCCGCGCGCGCGGATTGGCGCGCTGGTGCGGGTGTCTTTCACCGGCAGCAATTTCCGGCGCGATGTGGTGGCGGCCTGGCTGAATTTCTACGTCATGGCGCAGCGCAACGAACAGGCTGAACGCCTGCTCAAGCTCTATCAGGCGCGGCTGCGCAGCAATCTGCGCCATGGGCTGCGGCCACTGGTCGGGGACCGTGCGGCCAGCCTAGCAGACGGGGCGGCGGCGATGATCGACGGGGTCTATCTGCATGAGGCGCTGGGTAAGGGCGAACCGGACGGCGCGCGCGCGGCGCGTGCG
>SKRP01000122.1 GCA_007118445.1 Natronohydrobacter sp. | reverse complement strand
TCGCGGCGAAAAGTCGGCGCGATCATGCGCTGACGGATGAGGCCGCCAGCCGCGCAGTGATGGAGCGGTTGCGCCGCCGCGTCTTGCCTGAAATCAAGCGCAGCTTCCAGTTTGCCGTCACGCAGATGGAAGGGTTCAAGATCGTCGCCTATCATGCGCCGGGGCCGGATTCGCCCGGCGGCTGGTTCCGACCTCATCGCGACAACACAGCCCCCGGCGTGGCCCATCGCCGCTTTGCGCTGACGTTGAACCTTGATGATGACTATGAAGGTGGCGGATTGGTGCTGCCGGAATTTGGCCCGACCGCATTTCGACCCCCGGCAGGCGGGGCGCTGGTGTTTTCCTGCTCGCATCTGCATGAGGCAACAGATGTGACGCGTGGAACGCGCCATGTGCTGCTGACTTTCCTGTTCGATGATGCATCTTTGGCCAGCGCGCAGGCGGCAGCTACGCGCCGTTGATGCAGCAATTGAATGACGCCCCACCAGCATCGGCGGGGCGTCTTTATCAGTGGTAAGGGCAGGCCAGTTGATAACTGGCCTGCGTTGTTTTCACTCAGGCGCCGATGATGCCGCCATCTTCGCGGGTGATGACCACCAGACCCGAACGCGGCACGCTGTTGCCGCCATGCGGCCAGTTCGACGAGAACTCGCCATTGGCAAAGCCCTCGGCGGTCGTGGTCGCGCCGGGATGCTGCAGGCCGATGAACATGGTGCGCTGGTCGGGCGTGGTGCAGACACCAGTGACTTCCTGCCCCGTCGGGCCAGTCAGGAAGCGGCGGATCTCGCCTGTGCGCGGGTCAGCGGCCAGCATCGCGTTATTGCCCATCGGTTCCAGATCGCCGCGGTTCTGGGCGCTCTCGCCGATATCGGTCTGGATCCAGAGGCGCGAATCCTTGTCGAACCACAGACCATCCGGGCAGGCGAAGATATTGTCTTCGTTCAGCGCATGTCCGGTAAAGACGCGCGAGCTGTCCACGTCCCCTGCGATCACGAACAGATCCCAGTTGAACCCGGTCGCGGCCGGATCGTCACGGTTCTCGCGCCAGCGGATGATGTGACCGAACTGGCTGCCTGCACGCGGGTTGGCCGCATCCACCTGCGCTTCGGTCCGGCGGGTGTTGTTGGTCAGCGTGAAGTAGACCTCGCCGGTGGCCGGATCGACCGCGCCCCATTCGGGACGGTCCATCTTGGTCGCGCCGGCGGTGTCGGCCGCGAGGCGGGTATTGACCAGGATATCGGCCAGATCCTCAAAGCCGTTGTCGCGGGTCAGCCCGTTGCGGCCCGGTGCCAGCGCCAGCCATTCGCCGCTGCCATCATCGTTGAACCGCGCCACATAGAGCGTGCCGTGATCGAGGATCGAGCCGTCGGTGACGCCCGGCTCATAAACATCGCGCGACACGAATTTGTAGATGTATTCGAACCGTGCATCATCCCCGGCATAAGCCACAATAGGCTTGCCCGGCTCAGTATTTCCGAAAACCACGCCTTCATGCGCGAAGCGGCCCAGATGGGTGCGCTTGATCGGGGTGGCTTCGGGGTTGAACGGATCGATTTCGACCACCCAGCCAAAGGTGTTGGGCTCGTTGCGGTAATCCTCGGCAGGGCTGTCTGCGCGCGTGGTGGCGTCAAAACGCACATATTCATCGGCCCCGCCAGCGGCCAGATGCCAGCCATAGCGGCTGCCCTGCGGCGCGGTCGACACACCGTAGCGGGTATGCTCGCGCGGCAGGTCGGGCTTCTGATCTTCCATCGTGGTGTTCGAGAAATAGCCCGCCCAGTTCTCTTCGCAGGTCAGATAGGTGTTCCAGGGCGTCACACCATGCGCGCAGTTATTCAGCGTGCCGCGCGCAAGCGTGCCATCGGGCGAATACTTGGTCACGACATGCTTGGAGCCGCGCACCGGACCCCCGATTTCCATCGGCGTCTTGCCTGTGATGCGGCGGTTGCGCGGGTCTTCCACGATGCCCCAGTCGCCGCTTTCCTGCTTCCGGATACGGAAAATCGCGACGCCATGCGCGTTGATTTCCTTCAGAACCTCGTCATCGTCGCGCTGGCCGTCATGATAGACGACCGAACGGACATCCATTTCCATCCCGGCATATTTGTCGGCATGCAGGAAACGCGGTTCGATATATTCGTGATTGACGACATACAGCCCGTCTTCGGAAGAGCCTTCATAGGGGTCGGTGCCCTCGATGGGGAAGTAGTGCATCCCGTCATGGTGCTGGCCGATCTGATGGCCCTGCTCCTCGCCGGTATTCGCGCCGTGATAGGCGGGCATGTCGCCGCTGATCGGATCACCCCACAGGCCGAGGGGCTGCGTGCGGTAGCCTGCAGGGACATGCACCGTGTCGTCTTCACTGACCGGCACTGGCGCGAAGCCCAGCAGGGCCGAGCCGGAAGTGGATTGCGCCAGCGCGCCACGGGTCGACACGCCGACACCCAACATGCCAGTCACGGCTGCGGCCAGCCCACCCACCAGGAAATCGCGACGCGATGCACGCGCTTCGATCACGTCGAAAAATGTCCGGTTGTTGGACTTGTTGGACGGGATTTCATCGCCATGCTCCCAATCGGGGCCTTGGGTGAAATCAGGATAGTCGTTCTCGTAGTCGCGCATCGTCTTGCTCCCTATGCTGGACGGCATCAGGGCCCGTCTTGGCGGCACCCAGGCATGACCGATAACCTTCGGTTGCAATGCTTTGATGACTTTCAGGTAATAGTTTTCTGACAGTCGCAGGCGGCTATGGGTATCGCCGCGCCGTCGCGCGCTGCACCTTTGGCAATGGTATCCGACAACAGGGGCCGGGCATCACCATCACGACCGCCGCGCTTTTCGATTTCTGTCAACTGCTGCACCGCGCCGCCAGGCTTGCCCTGTTCCAGATGCCAACAGCCAGGATAGGCGGGGGCAAGATGGCAGTCAGGGTCAAGCGTATGGTCTGGCGTCAATGAGCAGAGCGTTGATCCCGAACGGCCGCTTTGCAGACACCAGCCTGACAGGCTGACCATCAGCAAAGGTGAAGGTTTCCGATGCGGGTCACAGCGGAACACTGCGCGCAGGCACGACAACCACCCGCGTTGGAAAACCTCCCAAAGAGGAAGCCGCGGGGGTCCTTGGATCATCCTATGGGGAAAGTGTGCAGACGGTTGCGGCGACGGCTGCCTAAGGGGTGCATGACACCCGGGACAGGGACAATCGCGCCTGATGATCCCGGAACACTGAACGCTTCGGGATGAAAGCTATCGTGTCGCGCGTCGAAGATGGTTGCAGATCGTGCAACACCCGCTGCCTGCGCGGTGTGAACCTTGGCAAGGTTGATCTCCGACATCATGGACAACAGGGCGCGGATTTCCTGCTTCATGTGCCATTTCACAACAGCGGGATTGTCTTCGATGATGTCGGAAATGCGGATCTGGCGCTTCGCCGCGATTGGCATCTGTCACCAAACCCATTTCTCTTTCTGTCTTTCTGTGAGACCGTCAAAAGCCCGCTGAACGGCTTTCACGTGCGATGGCAGGGTTGGCCCAACCTGCGCCCCTGTTGCCTCCCTGTCGGGTCTGACGGCAACAACAAAGAGGCGTGGGCGGCTCTGCGGCACAAACAACCTATGGTCAGTCGCCCTGATAGCGTGCGCAGGATCGTCCGCCCTTGCTTCCGCCCTGTGCAACGGGGCAGACGCTGGCCGTGGCGGCAACGACCGGGGTCATCACCTTGTCAATGCGCGACTTCATTGGACGGGTGCCGAGCTACGGCTCCTGTTTTCCGGGGGCGTCGATATGCTGCATGTGCGGTGCCCCGGAATGGGTGATCTCGTCCAGTGCTGCGCGGGCGAGGAAGGCACCGGCCTTGCGGACGTCCTCATGCTCGATCTTCAGGTCACGGCGGACGATATCGAGGATCGGAAAGGTCTCCTTGGCGAAGATATCGATATCCCGACCGATGGTCAGGCCAGCATCCTCCAGCGCGCCGATCACGGCCAGCGCGGCATTGGGCGCTGCCACGATCACCCCGTCAGGGCAGGGCTGTGTCGAAACGGCCGTGTGGATCGCATCCTGCACGTCGGCGCGCGCCGAGTCGCTGGTCAGCCCTGCCGGTTCAAGCAAGCTCAGACCATGCGCGCCGACCGCTTCGGCCACGCCAGTCCGCATCGCGCGGCCATAGGTTTCAGTCGCAGGCGGCGCGACCAGCAGCAGATTGCGCCGCCCCCGCCCGGCCAGATACGCAACCGCGCGCCGCCCGAACCCTTCATTGTCATAGTCGAACCAGGCATGTTCCGCCTGCCAGTCCGACCGTCCATGTGTGGCGAAGGGAAAGCCCTTTTCGCGCAGATAGGCAACGCGCGGGTCCTGCGGCTGGATGCGATTGAAGATGACCGCATCAGCAGACCGGGTTTCCACGACATAGCGCACGGGATCAAGCAGGGACTGGCCCGGCATCTCGGGGACGACAACAAGGTGAAACGGCGTGCCGCTCAGGGCGCCCGCACTTGCGGCAACAAGGCGCGAGGTCATGTTGAGCGCCTCTTCCTCCATGGGCATGACGATGGCAATGACGTTGGTGCGCCCGGTGCGCAGGCGCACACCGGCTTTGTCCGGCACATAGCCCACTTCGTCGGCAATCCTGCGCACCAGACGCTTTGTCTCGATGCTGATATCCGGGGCGTCGCCCAATGCGCGCGACACCGTTGTCACCGCCAGCCCGCTCAGATCTGCGATGGTCCTCAGCGTCGGGCGCTTCCGTGACGGCTGGGTCGAAGAAATGGTCGGGCCCATGCCGCCGCCCTCGTCCTGTTATGCTTTGCGCTTTTGTCACAATTAATCATTGACCTGTCAAACTGTAACGTTGTAGTTAGCGCTACCTTAAATCTGTATCGTTACAGATGCTGAATCTCAATATGGCAGGTGGAGCATTTGTTGCGAACCACTCTTTCCGTCAGCGCTCTGGCGATCCGTCTGCGCGAGGGGCTGATCTGGTCGGACTGCACCGCGCTGACCGCCGCGGATCTGGCCTTCGCGCTGGCCTTGGGCCGCGACGAGGCCGCGCCTGACAAGACCGGCAAATGGTCGGAGGGGTTGTTGGCGGATGTGACCATGATCGACCCGCTGACCGTGCGCATCGACATGTCGCGCCCCGATTCCACGCTCGACTGGTGTCTGGCCAAGCTTTACGTCATGCCCAAACACATCCGGGAGGGTGCCGAGGAGAAGATCAGCTTCCGCAAACCCGGCCCGGTTGGCTCTGGCCCGATCACCGAGGTCACATCCGTCCAGTCCCATCAGATCGAGATCTGCCGCAACCCGGAGGCGCATGGCCTTCGTTCTCACAGGTCTTGCTTTTTTCATGGTCGCATCATGCGTCGCGATCACCTTCATTTTCCTGATCCCGCGTCTGATGTCCGGTGATCCGGTCGATGCGATATTCGCGGCCGCCGGGCGGCGCAGCACGGGCGGCAACCCGCCGAAGAAAACGCGCCGATATTCCCGTGCGCGGCCCCGACAGCGTCGGCTTCCCTTTCGCCGGGCGGTGCCCCAAGGTCACCGAGACCTGCCGCGCCACACTCCCCCCTGTCACGCAACTGGAGAAAGATCACGATGTCAGATGCCATCTCACCTGACCCCAAACCCGCCATGCCGAAACGCTCGGACTTCCCGGCGGGCTTCACTTTTGGCGCGGCGACAGCGGCCTATCAGATCGAGGGCCATGCCTTTGGCGGGGCCGGCCACTGCCATTGGGACAGTTTCGCAGCCACCGGACGCAATGTCGTGGGCAATGAGGACGGATCGCGCGCTTGCGAGCACTACCTGCGCTGGGAAGAAGACCTCGACCTGATCCGCGATGCGGGGCTTGATGCCTATCGTTTCTCGACTTCCTGGGCGCGGGTCATGCCCGACGGCGTGACGGTCAACCCGGAGGGTCTGGATTTCTACGACCGGCTTGTCGATGGCATGATCGCGCGCGGGCTCAAGCCTGTCCTGACGCTGTATCACTGGGATCTGCCTTCGGCACTGGCCGACAAGGGCGGCTGGGCCAATCGCGAGACTTCCGAGCGCTTTGCCGATTACGCGGCTGCGGTGATGGCGCGCATCGGCGACCGTGTCGCGC
>SKRP01000180.1 GCA_007118445.1 Natronohydrobacter sp. | reverse complement strand
TGAAAGCGTGCATCAGGCGGTTTACTTCGGGGATGGGGAAGCCGCCGACCATGCCGATATTGGCGGTTTCGGTCATGGCACCGGCAATCAGCCCGGTCAGATAGGCCGCATCATGGATGTAATTGTCGAAAACGGCGAAATTCGGCAGAGCGTCATCATGCATGAAGCTCGACCCCATCAGGAAAGCGACATTCGGGTATTCCGCCGCAACTTCGCGCGCTTCCTGCTCGACACCAAAGACTTCGCCCACGATCAGCTGCACACCGGCTTCGGCATATTCGCGCATGACGCGCGGATAGTCGGTATTCGAGACATTCTCGGTGAAACTATAGGTGATGTCGCCCCGCGCCTCTGCGGCCTCTGCCGCCAGATGGATGCGGCTGACCCATTGCTGTTCAACCGGCACCGTATAGATGCCCGCCACACGCAGCGGCTCATCCGCGCGCAATGCAGTCGGCAAGGCACCGGTCGCAAGCATCGCCCCGGCTGCGGCCGTGCCAAGCAAAGCGCGGCGGGTCATCTGGAATGGTTTTCTGGTCATGGAAAGCTCCCTGAAAGGTCAAAGCCAAGGCCGTTCTACGCGCGCCCCGATTGACTATAGTCACGAAATTTTTTTACTGGCGAGTAAAAATTTCAGAGGCGGGATGCAAGTATGTGCACTGCCCGTTTATTCGGCATCACGCATCATAGCGCGTGGCCCCCCTGCGGCTTTCATCAACCGGGGTCTTGAGCACCGACGCCTGATGCGCCCTTTGCTCGCATCCTGCGCGCGGACAGACCCGGCAGTTGATCCCGATCGGGGTCGCAGGCGCACCTTGCAGCGCGATCCCTTCGGCATAGCCGATCTCGGGCGCGTGGCTGATCATGCAGCCCATCGCGACCGCAAGGCGATTATCCTGCCCATGCCGCTCGAATGTGGGCCGGTCCACTGTGCGCGCAAAAACGAAATATTGTGACGCATCCGGCATTTCGACCAGTTGCGACACGATCCGCCCCGGCAGGCGAAAGGTCATATGCACATCGAGTTTCGGACAGGCCCCGCCATATTCGGCCAGATGAAAATCCGTGGCATTGAAGCGCTTTGTCACATTCCCCGCCTTGTCGATACGCATGAAGAAGAACGGCACGCCCTGCGCCCCTTCGCGCTGCATGGTGGTCGCGCGGTGGCAGGCCTGTTCGAAACTGACCCCGAAGCGCGTCGCCAGATGGTCGAAATCATATTGCGAAGCGCGCGCTTCGCGCAGGAAATCATCATAGGGCATGAGTGCGGCGGCGGCGAAGTAATTGGCCAGTTCAACCAGACAGCGCGCGCGGCCCTGCCGGTCATCAATGCCCGTGCTGTCGAGAAGCGCCTCAAGCGTATCGCGATGCTCGATCAGGCCCAGAACATGCACCAGCTGGAATACGCGATTGGGATGGTCCAGCGCCTCGGACAGCAGAAGCTCCCCGCGGGCCTGATCATATTGGCGCAGCGTCCGGGGCAGATCACTCACTTTCACCACCCGCACAGTGATCCCGTGCTGATCCTGCAGGCGCGATTTCAGCGCCGCATAGAGGTCATCGGTCGCCGGGACCGTGTCGGGCCAGAGCGCGCTGGCGGCCCGTTCCAGCGCCGGGAAATGATTGCGCTGACGACGGAAGAAATGATGCACAGCGCCTTCGGGTGATGCGCTGATGATCGGCTCTGATTCGCCCGGTTGCGCGGCCAGTGCCATCAACTGGTCGGTGGCGCTCAGATAGGCCCGATGCAGATGCAGCAACGAGTCGATCAGGGTCGGCGCATGGGTCTGCGCGCCGCGCAATTCCTGCAGATCCGGGCGCAGGTCATCAAACAGCGGGTCTTGCAGCGCCGCGCGCAGGTCCGCGAGCCGCGCGCTCGCGCCATCATCCGCGATATCATGCCAGTCAACACCGTATTGTTCGAACAATCGCAGCAGGATCGAAACCGAAACCGAGCGCTGGTTGTTTTCCAGCAGGTTCACATAGGCCGCAGACACACCCAGCCGTTTCGCCATCGCCCCCTGGGTTTCGCCCTTCTCCTGTCGCAAACGGCGCAGATGAGGTCCGATGAAAGTCTTGCGCATTTCATTTCTTTCGATTTGTTAAATTAACAATATTACAATTATGAAAACTTGTAAACATTCGCGTTTACAGCAGAACCCGGTTTCATTCGCAGCATCCGCCACAGTTCTGCCATGGTCTTTTCATCGAGGGAGGATTCGACCATGCAAACAGGGACAGCCCATCTATTCATTCCCGGACCGACCAATGTGCCCGCTGATGTGCAGCGCGCCATGATCGTGCCGATGCAGGACCACCGCGCGCCGGACTTCGCAGCACTGCTTGCACCCGTGCTGGAGGGCCTGAAACCCGTTTTCGGAACGCGGCACGCCCGCATCGCGCTCTTGCCCGGTTCCGGCACCGCCGCCTGGGAAGCCGCGATCACCAACACACTTTCGCCCGGTGACAAGGTGCTCATGGCGCGGCACGGCCAGTTCTCGATGCTCTGGGCGCAGATGGCGCAATCGCTTGGCCTGCGGGTCGAGGCGATTGATGTCGCCTGGGGCGCGCCCTGCCCGGTGCGTGAAATCGAGCGGCGGCTGGGCGCGGACCGGCATGGCGAGATCAAGGCGGTGTTTGTCACCCATAATGAAACCGCCACTGGCGTGACGTCAGATGTGGCCGGGGTGCGCCATGCAATTGATACCTGCTTCCATGACGCGATGCTCTTTGTGGATGGGGTCTCGTCCATCGGCTCGCTGCGCTTCGAGATGGACGCATGGGGCGTCGACATGGCCGTCGCGGGCAGCCAGAAGGGTCTGATGTGCCCGGCGGGTCTGGGCATCCTTGCCGCCAGCCCCAAGGCGCTGGACGCGATCGACAGCAGCACTCTGCCCCGCAGCTTTCTGGACCTGTCGGCCATGCTGAATGCGCATGACGCAGGCTCGTTCTGCTACACCCCGCCTGCGCAATTGCTGCACGGGTTGCGCGCCGCGCTGACCCGGTTGCAGACCGAAGGTTTGCACAATGTCTTTGCCCGCCATCACCGCCTTGCCGAAGGCATCCGCGCCGGTGTGGCCGCAATGGGCCTGCAGACTGTCGCGGAACACCGCATTTTCGCCTCTGACACTGTGACGGCCATCCGCACCCCGCAGGATGTGGACGCACGCGAGGTCATCGCTATCGCCCGCGACCGCTACAACACCCATTTCGGCGGTGGCCTTGGCCCGCTGGCCGGGAAAGCCTTTCGCATCGGCCATCTTGGCGATCTGAACGAAGGCATGTGCCTGACCGCGCTGGGCATGGCCGAACTGTCGCTGAAAGCCGCAGGGGCAAAGGTAGATCTGGGCGCAGGGCTTGCTGCTGCCCAAGCCGTCTTTGCCGCCCACACTGCGGCCCCTGCTCTTGCCATTGCTGCCGAATAAGGAACCTACCCCATGAGCCACTCGCTTTTCCCCCTCCGCCGCCAGCGCCTGCAACGCTCGACGCTTGCTGTGCCTGCCTCCAACGTGACCATGATCGAAAAAGCGGCTGAATCCGCCGCCGATGTGGTGTTCCTCGATCTGGAAGACGCAGTCGCACCGCCCGAGAAACCGCAGGCCCGCAAGAACGCCATCGCCGCGCTGAACGAGATCGACTGGGAAGCCAAAGGCAAGACCGTCAGTGTGCGGATCAATGGTCTGGATACCGGCTATATGTATCGCGATGTCGTCGATATCATGGAGCAGGCAGGCGACCGCGTGCATATGCTGCTGATCCCGAAACTTGGCGTCGTCGCGGACCTCTATATGGTCGATGCGCTGGTCAATCAGATCGAACAGGCCTGCGGGCTGACCCGCCGCGTGGGGCTGGAAGCACTGATTGAAACCGCGCTTGGCATGGCCAATGTCGAGGAAATCGCGCGCTATGCGGCCACGTCCGACTCGCGTCTTGAAGCGCTGCATTTCGGCGTCGCGGATTACGCGGCCTCCATGCGCGCCCGCACGGTCAATATCGGCGGGCTGAACCCGGCATATCCGGGCGATCAATGGCACGCCTCGCTGTCGCGCATGATCATTTCCTGCCGTGCCTATGGTCTGCGCGCCCTTGACGGCCCCTTTGGCGATTTCGCTGATCCCGATGGCTACATCGCCGCTGCCGAACGCGCCGCCGCTCTGGGCTTCGAGGGCAAATGGGCGATCCATCCCAGCCAGATCGAGATGGCCAATCAGGTCTTCAGCCCGCCAGAGGCCGAAGTGGATCGCGCCCGCCGCATCATCGAAGAACTGCGCAAGGCGGAAGCAGCTGGCAAGGGTGCGGCCTCGCTCGATGGCAAGATGATCGACGCGGCCTCCGAGAAAATGGCGATGAACGTGCTCTCGCTTGCCGACGCCATCGCTGCCCGCAGCGCCCCCGCCGAAGCCGCTGAATAAGGAGGAACCCCGATGGATATTCACGAACATCAGGCCAAGGATATTCTAAAGCGTTTGAATGTGCCGGTCCCCGGTGGTGGCATTGCCTTCGCGCCCGAACAGGCCATGCATGAAGCCCGAAAACTGGGCCTGCCCGTGGTGGTCAAGGCGCAGGTCCATGCTGGTGGGCGTGGCGCGGCAGGCGGCGTGAAACTCTGCAAGACCGAGGCAGAAGTGAACGCCTTTGCCCTGTCGCTGCTGGGCCGTAACCTTGTGACCAAACAGACCGACGCGACTGGCAAACCCGTGCATCGCCTGCTGGTCGAGCAGGCCACCGATATCGGACAGGAACTGTATCTCGGGCTCGTGCTCGACCGCAAATCCGAGCGCATCATGATCGTCGCCTCGCGCGAAGGGGGGGTCGAGATTGAGGACCTGGCTGAAGAACAGCCCGATGCGCTGGTGCGCATGGTGATCGACCCCGCCACAGGGCTTGTGCCCTTCCAGTCGCGCGAACTGGCGTTCAAGCTGGGGCTGAGCGGCACTCAGGTCGCGCAATTCGGGACCGTCATGCAGGGCTGTTACCGCGCCTTCCGCGATCTTGACGCAACGATGGTCGAAATCAACCCGCTGGTCATCACAGGCGCAGGCGATCTGATCGCACTCGATGCAAAGATGAGTTTCGACACCAACGCGCTGTTCCGCCGCCCCGAGGTCGCCGCCCTGCGTGACCCCGGTCAGGAAGACCCGCGCGAAGATGCCGCCGCTGAACATGGCCTCAGCTATGTCGGGCTTGATGGCGATATCGGCTGCATCATCAACGGTGCAGGGCTTGCGATGGCCACGATGGACATGATCCAGCTTGCCGGGGGTGAGCCAGCGAATTTCCTCGATATCGGCGGCGGTGCTTCGCCTGAACGCGTGGTTGCGGCGTTCCGCACAGTGCTGACGGATCCGAAAGTGTCGGTCGTGCTGGTCAATATCTTCGCCGGTATCAACCGCTGCGACTGGGTCGCCGCCGGTGTGGTGCAGGCGTATCGCGAACTGGACCTGAGCCTGCCCGTCGTCGTCCGCCTGTCCGGCACCAATGTCGAAGCGGGCCGCCGGATCATCGAAGACTCCGGTCTGCCGCTGATTTCCGCCGAGACGCTGGCCGATGCCGCCAGCACCGCCGTTAACGCCCGCCCCCGCATGGCCGCCTGAAGGAGCACGATCATGGCAGTTCTCATCCAGAAAGACACCCGCATCATTGTTCAGGGCATGACCGGCCGTATCGGCAAGTTTCACGCCGAGGACATGATCCGCAATGGCACCAATGTCGTGGGCGGCGTCACCCCCGGTCGCGGTGGCGAAACCGTGCTTGGCAAGCCCATCTTCAACACTGTGGCCGAAGCCGTGGCCGAGACGGGCGCGGAAGCGAGCCTCGTTTTCGTCCCGCCCCCCGGCGCGGCGGATGCGATCATGGAATGTGCCGAAGCGGGCCTGCAATTCGCCGTCTGCGTGACCGATGGCATCCCCTCGCAGGACATGATGAAGGTCAAGCGCTTCCTGCGCCGCTTCCCGGCTGCACGCAAGATGCGCTTCATCGGGCCGAATTGCGCAGGCGTCATCTCGCCCGGTATCGGCTTCATGGGCATCATGCCCCCGCATATCTACCTGCCCGGTCGTGTGGGCATCGTGGGGCGTTCCGGCACGCTGGGCTATGAGGCCGCCAGCCAGATGAAG
>SKRP01000271.1 GCA_007118445.1 Natronohydrobacter sp. | reverse complement strand
GCGCGCGGGTCCTTGGGGGGCACCAGCAGGTTGATATGGCGAAACACCCCGCCGCGCGGTTCATTCAGCACGAAATCGCGTAAGCCACCGTCCTGATGGATCCAGCGCGCCTGTTCCCACAGTGTGGCGCCCGGCGGCGGCGCAACCCCGCCTGTGATCACATCGCCCACTTCGCCCTCGGCATGGCAGCCGACAATCTGGATGGAGCGGATCGAGCGCATCAGCTGCCCCTCTGCATGGCGCTTGCGCCTGTGCTCTGCGCGAAACCTGTCATGGCACTCTCCTTGCGTGATGATCTGTGGGCAATCGGGGCCCTGCGCCTGTCGGCAGTCTCATGCTGCGCCTATGCCCGCGACATAGGGATCATCCGGGGCGAAATGCAGCCTGGCTTCGGCTGTGACCCAGTCGCGACCGCGGATCGTGGGGATGATCCCCCCGTTTTCACCCGTTGCATAGCTGAGCCGGTATGTGCTGCCGATGATGCTATTCTGCACCCATGGCTGCCCTGCTTTCAACTGCCCGTCTGCCGCCAGACAGGCCAGCAACGCCGATGTGCCCCTGCCGCAGGGCGAGCGGTCATGGCTGCCACTGGGGCTGAGCTGATCCGTCGGGTTGATGTTGAGCGCATATTCCTGCGCGCGAAGACAGGTCAGCAGGTATTTGCAGAACAGCTCCAGATCCATGCCTTCATCGAAAGAAGGCAGCACCGCCATTGCCTGATCAAGCTCCTGCGTCCGCCCCTTGCGCATAACCGCATCATGATCCGCGCTGTGATCCGATTGGCTGGGGGTCATCAAGGCGGGGAGGCAGCCATTCAGCATCTGTATGTTCATGGGGTCTCGCTTCGATGCGCTTTCGTTCAGGATAAAATATACAGATTCTAAAATTGGATACAATATACAATACATCAGACTTCCGCTCTTGCGCGGCGCTGTGTAAGAGAACAGCAGGAGCGAAAGACGATGAAAATCCAGGCTTATGACATCTCCAGGCAGGCATCGGCGGCAACGCTGATTTTCGACGCCATTCGACAGGCAATCCTCAATGGGGATCTAACACAGGGCGAGCCCTTACGTCAGGAAGACATTGCACGCGCTTTCAATGTCAGCCGGGTCCCGGTGCGCGAGGCATTGCTGAAGCTGGAACAGCACGGGCTGATCACCTCTCAGCGCTATAAGGGGGCCGTGGTTGCCGGCCTGTCGCTGGAAGAGGCGAATGAGATTTTCGAGTTCCGCGCTTTGCTGGAGCCAGAAATCATCCGTCGCGCTGTTCCGCACATGTCACCTGAGATTATGGAAGCGGCAGCGAATTGCTGCGAGGCCTTTGGTCGGGCAGATGACCCGATGCAATGGGGCGACCTGAACCGGCGCTTTCACAAAACGCTCTATGCGCCAAGTGGGCTAGCCTATCATATGGAAATGCTGGACAAGGCAATGGACCGGATCGACCCCTATCTGCGCGCGCAACTCTTGCTCAGCGAAGGAATGCAGCGCGCAAATCGCGAACATCTGATGATCGTCGATGCCTGCAAATCCGGAAAAGCCGACACGGCCGCTGACCTGACCCGCCAACATATTCTCGGCGCACAAGAGTCGCTGTCTCGATATTGGAAGAAGTGACGCTGCGTCGCATATGAATGGCCGCTTCGGTGCGCTTTTTGCTGTGTCTCGTCGGACTGCAATGGGCCGGGCATGATGCTGCATCTGCGAAAGTTGCTTCCATGTAGCCGCCTTCCTGACTGTCGCTGATGGGCTATCGCGAAGGCGATCATGGCTGAGAAAGTCAGTTTTTGGCTGGCCCTGCAAACACTACCAGCGGTGACTTCCAGCGAACGCTATACTAAATGTCGGAGAAATATCGATGCGGCGCAACAGATCACGAATTTGTGAATGCTTGGTGCGCGCGCGAAACCCGATTTGACGCCACCGGGCCGAATCAGAAGAAACCACTCCAGGCGCTTGAAATGCTTTGGCAATTTTCAGGGCCGATTCGCCTCTTTGAAAATGTGCTCTCTTTGTTCGATAAGATTAAGATTACATAACTAAACCAACAGCTTAATCATAAATAATCTTGCTTGCGCACTGATTCGCGGGCGGGCAAACATGAGGTTACAGGTAATTCGCAAGGATGCCTGAAAGACAGGATCAGCCGGTGATCGCGGCCATGATTCTAGACTGGATCGAGGGGCGCAATGCATATCGACTTGATCCGACACCGCGAGATTCGCAAGCGGCTTCGCGAGGCAGGCAGCTCGATCAGCGCGCTTGCGCGCGAACTTTCAGTCGCCCCAGAAACTGTTACGATTGTTTCGCAGGGCTATCGGAAGTCTCATCGCGTCCAAACGGCGATCGCCGAGACGCTAGGTGTAACGCCCGCAGAGCTATTCCCCGAGCGGTACGCCGGACAGGAGGAGATGCACACACCCGGAAACTGAAAAAGGACATGGCAAGAAGAAGAGCCCGGCGTTGGCGCGCCGAACTTTTCAGAGGGCCGCTGACCCTAGGTGATTAGCGTCACGATCCTCCTTCCCGCATCGGAAGTCAACCCCGCCGCGCGCGCATGGCCGCGACGGCTAATGTCTCACACTTTGTTGTGGAAGGAAAAAACACGCATAACCAAACTGGCGATCTCGCCCAAACACCTGTCCCGACACGTTTGCCGCTTCCAAGCAGCGCGCTGCGCCGGGCTGCGATGAAATCGCCGGTCAGCGTGCGCGGCTTTCTGATTGCGAAGCTCCCATGCGCGGCCGAGGGGCATCATTGCCCCTCATTCCCTTCTAAAACGTGGGGAGGAAGTCTGATGCGAACGCGGTTTTCACAATTCGATCGAATCACCATCGGCGGCGTCCACTTCAAGCCTGTCGGCGAGCATACAGAGGGGGTCCAATTCGCGCGCATGGACAATACCGGCGCGGTGGAGCGCTTTACATGGGAACAGATTCAAGAGCTGAAATCAGCGCGTAACTGGCGCTTTGAGCGTGATTTTTATGCTGTCGGACCCCTCGATAAAGACCTCCAGCGGTCGCAGTTCCCGCTCGATGACCTCACTACGGAGCAGCTGCGCAAGGTCTTTTTCGATGCATGTGTTGTGAAGTGAGGCACTGTCCGTTTTTGCAGAACTGGGCGGCATCGAGATGTCCGATATGGAGCGCTGCTCCTTCAGGCGCGTCGCAGGACGCGCAGGACGCCTTGGTGCCGAAATTGCCCCGATTCGAGTGCTGCGTGTCACAAATCAGCGCGTCTGCCCGCTCTGCCTGGCGCAAGACGGGCCGGTGCCCCCGGCTGGCTTGGTGCTTTGGCAGTTCGATCATCCGCCCACAAGACGTGTTGAACGCGTGCCCCAAGCCACGACTGGGCGGATATCACAGTTCCGATCTGATGCGCATTCTCGCGATGAACGCATCAGGTGCCGCTCTGATCACGACAAACAAACTCATCAATTACGAGGAACAGCGTGATCCGCATACGGGCCGCAAGGTCAGAACGTTCACGCCAGAGGATCTCGAGGAGTTTCAGCGAAAATACATCTCACTGAGCCATGTCGCGACCCGCCTGAATACCTTGCCCAAACACGTCGCTGCCAGATTGCGCGCGCGCGGCATACTCCCTCTGCCTGCGCGAAGCCTCTGCAGCAAAATCTATCGGCGTGCGGATATCGATTTTATCTGATCGCGCCTGCATCTTCGCAAACACTCGCCCGCTGCGCCTCATGGCCAGCGGGTTTTTCTTGTCCCGCGAGACCCTCATCAGGGCAACTATCCCGAAAGGAAAAAATACCTGACGAAAAAGGAAAAACCTCTGACGCGGGCAACATACGGATAAACATGAAATCAATAACTTGCAACTTTTTGAATGGAAAAATCATGTGACGCTCGACACTTGATCAGATCGGCGGTGCAAACTGCCTGCTGCGACATCAACAGGTGTCATCGGGCCCGATGCTGCTGCACAGAATACCAGCCGTGCCGCGTAGAACCCCGCCAGCTGCGACAAAGCCCCTTGTTTTCATTTGTCTATCCCGGTCCTTTCGCGATAGGGTCGCGCGACATTGCGCCAGACACAGGAATATCCCATGCGGATCGGGTATCTGATGAACACCTATCCGGTGACTTCGGCCACCTTCATCCGCCGGGAAATCGCAGCGCTCGAAGGGCAGGGGGTGTCGATCACGCGCTTTGCCGTGCGGCGCTGGGACCAGAGCCTTGTCGATCCGCTGGACCAGCGCGAAGCGGAACGCTGCACCTATCTGCTTGCCCCCGGTGCGCGGCGTCTGGGCGTGGGTGCGCTGCGCGAGGCCCTGCGCAACCCGCGCGGCATGGCCCGCGCCATGGCGGGCGCCTGGGCGCTGTGGCGCAATGCCGGGCGCGGCGCGCGCTTGCGCCATATCGCCTATCTGCTGGAAGCCGTTGAACTGAAATCCCGCGCCGCCGGGCTGTCCCATATCCACGCGCATTTCTCGACCAACACCGCCGCAGTCGCGCTGCTTTGCGCGCGTCTGGGCGGGCCGGGCTACAGTTTCACGGCGCATGGACCAGATGAATTCGTGGATCCCGGCCCGTCCTCGCTGGCGCTGAAAACCCGCGAAGCGCGCGCTGTTGTCGCGATCACCCATTACGCGCGCATCCGGCTGGCGCTGGCAGGGGGCATGGCGCAGTGGGACAAGCTGCATGTGATCCGCTGCGGCGTGGATCCGGAGGCGCTTGCGCCTGCGCCTGCGCCCGACCCGGAAGCCCCGCTTCTGTGCATCGGCAGGCTGTGCCCGCAAAAGGCGCAGCTGCTGCTGGTCCGCGCCATGGCCGCACTGCGCAAGACGCATCCGCGCGCGCGGATGGTGCTGATCGGCGATGGCGAGACCCGGCCCGAGATCGAGGCCGCGATCCGCGCCCACGGGCTGGAGGCGCAGATCGAACTGCGCGGCTGGGCCGATAATGCCGCTGTCAGCACAGCCCTGGCCGAGGCACGCGCGCTGGTCCTGCCCAGTTTCGCCGAAGGGCTGCCCATCGTGATCATGGAAGCTTTCGCGCGGGCCCGTCCGGTGATCTCGACCTATATCGCGGGGATCCCGGAACTGGTGGACCGGGATTGCGGCTGGCTGGTGCCCGCAGGCGATGAGGATGCGCTCGCGCAGGCACTTTCTGCCTGTCTGGACGCCGACCCCGACACTCTGGCCGCGATGGGGGCAGAGGGTCGCGCGCGCGTCACCACCGCGCATGATCTGCATCACAACGCGGCGCAACTGCGTGCCCTGTTCGAGGCGCTGGATTAGCCCGGCTCAGCCATTCCCGCGCAGCGCTTCGGGATGGTCGGCCAGAAATCCTTTCAGCGCCTTGTAGAGACTGCGGGCGCGGGGCAGGTCATCGGCGTGAAGCGCCTCGGCGATATCCTCGCAGATCATCTGCTGCACTTTCTGGGGGCCGTGGTGAATATGCATCAGATATTCGCCGAGTTCCGCCGCGCTGACCTCGTCGATATGTTCATGCTCTGCAATCGCCGCGATCTGCGCGCGGGTCAGACAGGTCATGTCCAGAATGTCATTTTCATTGATCATGGTGTCTCCTCCTCCATGCATAATGTAGCATGCGGTAGGCGACAGCGACCTTGCGCTGCATCAAGCTTTTGACAGCTGTTGCGGGGCTATCGAAAAAGCGGGTTTTGCGTTAGGCTTGCAGGATTATTTCCAGCCGATTTGCAGAGAATGCCCATGAAACATGTCTTTGGCCTGTGCGCCCTGCTCTGGTTTGCCGTCGCGTCCTATGCGCAGGCCGAAGAAAGCAGCGGCAGCTTACGCTTCAACCTGTTCAATCTGGAAGGTCTGACAGTTTCGGATACCTACACATTTGATGCCGAAACGGCCGCGCGCCACGAAATCGACCTGAAAGCGCCCTTCCGCATCAGCGTGCCGCGCGATCCGAGGGTGCAGCGCAATGTCTTTGTCAACCCCGATGGCGGCGCGCTGGTGGGGATCATGTTCCGCCGCGCGCACGGGCAGACCGGCACCGACGCGGATCTGCTGGAACATGTGCAGATCACCGGCGCGCAACTGCCGCTGGCGGCGGATCTTGACCCGGATGGCCCCAGCCGCCTGCAGCTTGCAGGCCAGCTTGCGCGGGACCGGGCCTTTCCGATGATGG
>SKRP01000304.1 GCA_007118445.1 Natronohydrobacter sp. | reverse complement strand
GGGATCACATCCAGCACCCCATCAAGCAACCCGTTACCCGCGCGCAGGATCGACACGACGACCGGGTCCGCGCCATCGAGCATCGGCGCGTCCATCTCGACCAGCGGCGTGGTCACAGGCACGCTTTTCAAGGGCAGATGGCGCGCAGCCTCATAGGTCAGCAGCAAGCTGATTTCGCGCAACAGGCGGCGGAAATCCGGCCCCGGCGTGCGCGCATCGCGCATCAGCGACAGTTTGTGCTGCACCAGCGGGTGATCGACGATGGTCAGTTTGGGATGAGTCATGGGGTCTCCAGTCTGGCAGCGATCCTTGCGCGGGTGTCGGCGTCACAGAAGGCCGCGTCAAGCGCATTGCGGTTGATCTCCTCGAATTCCGGGGCATCCCAGCCGAATGTCTGGGCCAGCGCATCATATTCGCGGCGCATCGTGGTATGAAAGAAGGGCGGATCATCGGTCGAGACCGTGACCTTCACGCCCGCGCGGCGCAGCCGGTCAACCGGATGGTCTTTCAACTCTGCATAGACCCCAAGTGCGATATTCGAGCCGGGACAGACTTCCAGCACAATGCCCGCTTGGGCCAGTTCCTCGATCAGGCGCGGGTCCTCTGCCGCGCGCACACCATGCCCGATGCGGCTGACACGCAAATCGCGCAGCGTGTCGCGCATGGCCTCCGGCCCGCCCCATTCGCCTGCATGGGCGGTCAGGCCCAGCCCGGCTTCGCGCGCTGCATCAAAAGCATAGGCAAAGTCTTTGGGGCGCAACAGGTTTTCATCGCCTGCAAGTCCGAAACCCGTGATGAAACTGCCCGCCGTTTCCTGCGCGCAATGGGCGATCCTGCGCGCCTGATCGGGGCCGAAATGCCGGATGCAGGTCACACAGCCGCGCAGCGTGATGCCCATCTGCACCTCTGCGGTCGTCGCTGCTGTCTCAATCGCGGCCAGATAGTCCTGCCATGCCGCCAGATCGCCGCCGCCGCAGAAATCGGGCGAGAGGAACGCCTCGGTATAGATCACGCCCTCTTCAGCCGACTGTTCCAGCACCGCCAAAGTCAGGTCGTGGAAATCCTGCGGGCTGGTCAGGACCGTGCAGGCGGCTTCATAGATGCGCAGAAATTCGGTGAAGTCGCGATAGGCATAATTGCCCTGCGCATCGAAAATCCGTGACAGATCAACGCCTTTGCGGCTGGCCAGCGCGCGGATGAAGGCAGGCGGCGCCGCGCCTTCCAGATGCAGATGCAATTCCAGTTTCGCGCTCATTTCAGAAAACTCCGCCCCGGCCCTTGCGCGGGCACGCCAAGATGCGCGGCAATGCTGGCCGCCACATCCGAAAAACCGCACAGCCCGATTTCCCCCGCGCCACGCCCCGCCACCAGCACCGGCACCCGCTCGCGTGTGTGATCGGTGCCCGGTGCCGTTGGGTCATTACCGTGATCGGCGGTGATCACCAGCATATCGCCGGGTCGCAGCAGCGCCAGCGCCTGTCCCGCCACAGCATCAAAGCGCTCCAGCGCGCGGGCATAGCCCGCGACGTCGCGGGTATGGCCGTAAAGCGTGTCAAATTCGACAAAGTTGCAAAAGGTCAAGGAACCAGCCTCAGCCTGCGCGATCAGCCGCAGGAAATGTTCGAAAAGTGCAGTATCATCCTTGCCTTTATGCGCCTCATCAATCCCTTGGCCCGAGAAGATATCCCCGATCTTCCCCACCGCATGAACCCGGCCACCTGCGCCCTGCACCCAATCCAGCAGGGTCGGTGCCGGGGGCGGCATGGCAAAGTCGCGCCGGTTGCCCGTGCGCTGGAAACCTTCAGCCTCGGACCCCAGAAAGGGCCGCGCGATCACGCGGCCCACGCGCATCTCATGCAGGACCGGGGCCAGATCCGCGCAGAGCTGGTGCAGCCGGTCCAGCCCGAAAGCCGCTTCATGCGCCGCGAGCTGGAAAACGCTGTCGGCAGATGTATAGCAGATCGGCCAGCCAGTGCGCAGATGCTCGGCCCCAAGCGCGTCGACAATGGGAATCCCCGCTGCATGGCAATTGCCCAGAATGCCATCGGTCCCGGCCAGCCTGCACACTGTCGCAACCAGATCATCGGGAAAGGCGGGTGTGCTGCGCGGAAAATAGGTCCAGTCCCAGGGCACCGGCACGCCCGCCAGTTCCCAATGCCCCGAGGGCGTATCCTTGCCGCGCGAAGTCTCGGTCGCAGCGCCCCATAGCCCGGTCGGCACCGCGTCCAGCCCCGGCGTTTCCGCCCCCGAGGCCAGCCGGATCGCCGCCCCCAGCCCCAGACTGTCCAGCACCGGCAGGCGCAGCGGCCCGGTCCGCGCTTCCTCGGCCCGCCCCTCGGCGCAGGCCTGCGCGACATGGCCCAGCGTATTTGCGCCCGCATCGCCGAAATCCGCAGCATCGGGTGCCCCGCCACAGCCCACGGAATCGAGCACCACCAGAAAGGCGCGCGCCATTATGCGCCGTCCATATGGCCCGCGCCAAAGGCACCAGGCAGCAATTCATCGACCCGCATGACCCGCCGCGCGCCGTTCAGCGCGGCCAGCGTGACCTGCACATCCCCGGCAGCAAATTCCACGATCTTCTGTCGGCACCCCCCGCAGGGCGGCACCGGAGAGGGGCTGTCGGCCACGACCAGCATCTCGGTGATCACGGTTTCGCCAGCCGCGACCATGGCCGCAATGGCCCCTGCTTCAGCGCAGGTGCCTTCGGGATAGGCGACATTCTCGACATTGCAGCCGGTATAGACTGCGCCGGAAGCCGCGCGCAGTGCCGCGCCGACCTTGAAACGGGAATAGGGCACATAAGCATTTTCACGCACCGCGCAGGCGGCGTCATAAAGGGGCATGACAGACTCCGGCATTTGCGCCACGATAGCCCTGACGACCCGCGCTTTGCAAGCACAAGGCTTTGCGCTAACAGTCACGCCCAGATGGCTTGCCAAATACGCCATTTGCTGCGAATGAGATAGTTGTTTAATATTAAACTAAATCTGCGCGAGGGGGAGAAGATGCCAGAAAACAGCTCCGAGGACAGCCGTCATCCGGCCCTGCTCTATCATGAATTCCCGCGCCCCGGTAAGCTGGAAGTGCGCCCCACCAAGCCGCTGGCCAATGGCTATGACCTGTCGCGCGCCTATAGTCCGGGCGTGGCCGAAGCCTGCATGGAAATCAAGGCCGACCCGGAAGAGGCCGCGCGCTACACAGTGCGGGGCAATCTGGTGGCGGTTGTGACCAACGGGACGGCTGTGCTGGGTCTGGGCAATATCGGCGCGCTGGCGTCGAAACCGGTGATGGAGGGCAAGGCGGTCCTGTTCAAGAAATTCGCCAATATCGACTGTTTCGATATCGAGGTGAATGAATCCGATCCCGAAAAGCTGGCTGATATCGTCTGCGCGCTGGAACCCACATTCGGCGCGATCAATCTGGAAGATATCAAGGCCCCTGACTGTTTCATCGTGGAAAAGCTGTGCCGCGAACGCATGGGCATTCCGGTTTTTCATGATGACCAGCACGGCACGGCGATTGTGGTGGGCGCGGCTGCGACCAATGCGCTGCGCGTCGCGGGCAAGCGCTTCGAGGATATCAAGATCGTCAGCACCGGCGGCGGGGCTGCCGGGATTGCCTGTCTGAACATGCTCTTGAAACTGGGCGTGAAGCGCGAAAATGTCTGGCTGTGTGATGTGCATGGGCTGGTCCATGAAGGCCGCGAGATCGACATGAACCCGCAAAAGGCCGCTTTCGCGCAAGCGACCGACAAGCGGACCCTTGATGACGTGGTTGACGGCGCGGACATGTTCCTTGGCCTGTCCGGCCCCGGCGTGCTGAAACCTGCACAGGTCGCGCGCATGGCCCGCCGCCCGATCATCTTCGCGCTGGCCAATCCGACGCCGGAAATCCTGCCCGATCAGGTGCGCGAAGTGGCCCCCGATGCGCTGATGGCCACGGGCCGGTCGGATTTCCCCAATCAGGTCAATAATGTCCTGTGCTTTCCCTTCATCTTTCGCGGGGCGCTCGATGTCGGCGCGACCGAGATCAATGACGCGATGCAGATCGGCTGCGTCGAAGGCATTGCAGCGCTGGCCCGCGCCACGACCAGCGCCGAAGCCGCCGCGGCCTACAAGGGCGAACAGCTGAGTTTCGGCCCCGATTACCTGATCCCGAAACCCTTTGATCCGCGCCTGATGGGGGTCGTCGCCAGCGCTGTGGCCAAGGCCGCGATGGACTCGGGCGTCGCCAAGCGCCCGCTGCCCGATCTGGCCGCCTACAAGGCGCAGCTCGATGCCTCGGTCTTCCGCTCTGCCATGATCATGCGCCCGGTCTTTGAGGCCGCCCGCGTCGCCTCGCGCCGGATCGTCTTTGCCGAGGGCGAGGATGAGCGCGTGCTGCGTGCGGCCTCGGCCATGCTGGAGGAAACGACCGAAGTGCCGATCCTGATCGGGCGGCCCGATGTGGTCGAGATGCGGCTGGAGCGCGCAGGGTTGTCGATCCAGCCGGGGCGCGATTTCGAGCTGGTGAACCCGCAGGATGACCCGCGCTATCGCGAATACTGGCAGGGCTATCACGCGCTGATGCAGCGGCGCGGGGTCACGCCGGATCTGGCCCGTGCCATCATGCGCACCAACACCACGGCCATCGGCGCGATCATGGTGCAGCGCGGCGATGCCGACAGTCTGATCTGCGGCACATTCGGGCAGTTCCTGTGGCATCTGAATTACGTCAATCAGATCCTGGGCCGTGAGGGGCGCCACCCGGTCGGTGCGCTCTCGTTGCTGATCCAGCAGGAGGGCAATCTGTTCGTCGCCGATACGCAGGTGCATCCCAATCCCACGCCCGAACAGATCGCCGAAACCGCCATCGGGGCCGCGCGGCATGTGCGCCGGTTCGGCCTGACGCCGAAAGTGGCCCTGTGCTCGCACAGCCAGTTCGGCAATCTCGACACGCCTTCGGGGCGCAACATGCGCGCGGCGTTTGAAATCCTCGACGCCAATGGTGTGGATTTCGACTATGAGGGCGAAATGCATGTCGATGCCGCGCTTGATCCTGGCCTGCGCGCCCGGCTGCTGCCCGAGTCCCGTTTCGAAGGACCGGCCAATGTACTGATCTTTACCAGCACGGATGCCGCGAGCGGCGTGCGCAATATCCTCAAGACGCGCGGCGGGGCGCTGGAAGTGGGACCGATCCTGATGGGCATGGGCAACACCGCGCATATCGTGACCCCCTCGATCACGGCGCGGGGATTGCTGAACATGGCCGCGCTCGCAGGCACGCCCGTGGCGCATTACGGATAAAGCGGGTTTGCAAACCCGCCTTTCAACCCCTGCAAACCCCGCCATCCCGCGCGGGGTTTGCAAATTTTTGCAGGCCGGTCGCGCAGAATCTGCAAATTTCCGGCAGATGGGCGGCGCTGTTGCCGGTAACAGCCATTGCGCGCATACCCGGCTTGCGTCTATCCCTTCCGCAGCGGCACTTCGAGGGAGGACCACGCCATGCGCTATGCTGATCTGCACCGGAAATCGATCACCGATCCTGATGGCTTCTGGATGGAACAGGCGCAGGCAATTGACTGGATCACGCCCCCCTCGAAAGCCCTGTTTGACCAAAACGCCCCGCTTTATGAGTGGTTCAGCGACGGAGTCGTCAACACCTGCTGGAACGCGCTGGATCGCCATGTCGAGGCCGGGCGCGGCGATCAGGTCGCGGTGATCCATGACAGCCCGGTGACAGATACTGTCAAAAAGCTGACCTATACCGAGATGCGCGACCAGGTGGCCGCCCTTGCCGGTGCGATGGCGGCCAAGGGCGTGACCAAGGGCGACCGCGTGATCATCTACATGCCGATGGTGCCCGAGGCGCTGATGGCGATGCTGGCCTGTGCGCGGATCGGGGCGATTCATTCGGTCGTGTTCGGCGGCTTTGCGGCGCATGAACTGGCGGTGCGGATCGATGATGCACAGCCCAAATGCATCATTGCAGGCTCTTGCGGGATCGAGCCGGGCCGTGTCGTGGCCTATAAACCGCTTCTGGATGGCGCGATTGCCGAGGCCACGCATAAACCCGATTTCACGGTAATCCTGCAGCGCGCGGCACTGGCCGGCGAACTGGTCGCAGGTCGCGATTACGACTGGTCCGATTTCGTCGCCGGGGCCACGCCCGCAGAGTGCGTGCCAGTCGAGGGCAATCATCCCGCCTATGTGCTCTACACCTCGGGC
>SKRP01000120.1 GCA_007118445.1 Natronohydrobacter sp. | reverse complement strand
TGACGCAAGCGTCATCGCGCCTATCATTTTCCGCAGCTGAAAAGCTGAGGGTTCCGAATTCCCGAAGGTACTGCCTTCGGGAGAGGTCGTCCTGCCCTAGAGGGAGGGGCTACCATCCTCGCCGCAGGGTGTGCGGCGCAGTCTTATGATCCGGAGGATACTATGGCTGAAAATACTGATCTGTCTTTCACAGGTCTTACTGATGAGCAGGCCCAGGAACTGCACTCAGTCTACATGAGCGGTCTGACCCTCTTTGTAGGCGTTGCAGTGGTTGCCCACCTGGCAACCTATATCTGGCGCCCTTGGTTCTGAGGAAGGATAACCAATGTCCAAATTCTACAAGATCTGGCTCATTTTCGACCCCCGCCGCGTGTTCGTGGCCCAGGGCGTCTTCCTCTTCCTGCTTGCCGCGATGATTCACCTGGTGGTGCTGTCGAACGGCATCAACTGGTTCGCGGCCGCTGCGGCACGCGCTGCCGGCAGCTGAGCAGCTCGAGGCGTGATCGTCGCGGGCGGGGGGGATTTGGCTTCGTCGCCCGCGACAATTCTCGATACGGGAAACACCACCGCGACAGGCCCCATCTGAACGGGCCTGGACGCCATAATGTGGAGAGGGAAGCATGGCACTGCTCAGCTTCGAACGAAAATACCGCGTGCCGGGCGGCACGCTGGTCGGCGGGAATCTGTTCGACTTTTGGGTTGGGCCATTCTACGTCGGCTTCTTTGGCGTGACGACGGTCTTCTTTGCCGTTCTCGGCACGCTTCTGATCTTCTGGGGCGCTGTGCTGCAAGGCACGTGGAATCCCTGGCTGATCTCTATCAACCCGCCGCCGCTGTCCTATGGGCTGGGCCCGGCACCGCTGCTTGAAGGCGGTCTTTGGCAGATCGTGACGATCTGTGCTATCGGCGCTTTCGTGTCCTGGGCGCTGCGCGAAGTTGAAATCGCGCGCAAGCTGGGCATGGGGCTTCATGTGCCTTTCGCTTTCGGTGTGGCGATTTTCGCCTATGTCACGCTGGTCGTCATCCGGCCTGTGCTGATGGGCGCATGGGGGCATGCTTTCCCCTATGGCATCTGGACGCATCTCGATTGGGTGTCCAATGTCGGCTATACTTACGGCAATTTTCACTACAACCCGGCCCATATGATCGCGGTGAGTTTCTTCTTCACCACGACGCTGGCGCTGGCATTGCATGGCGCGCTGGTTCTGTCTGCCGCCAATCCGGCAAAGAAGGGCGACACGATGAAGACGCCCGACCATGAAGACACGTTCTTCCGCGATCTGATCGGCTATTCGGTCGGCACGCTGGGGATTCACCGGCTGGGCCTGCTGCTGGCGCTCAATGCCGGATTCTGGTCAGCGATCTGTATCGTGATTTCAGGCACGATCTGGTTCGACCAGTGGGTGTTCTGGTGGGATTGGTGGCTCGATCTGCCCTGGTGGCGCGATATCGCAGGAGGCGTCAATGGCTGAGTATCAGAATATCTTCACCCAGGTACAGGTGCGTGCTGCACCCGAGATGGGGATGGTCGAAGGCGTCGAGCTGGAAAACCGCACCAAATCAGCCAGCTTCTCCAACCTTTTGGGCTGGTTCGGCAATGCGCAGCTTGGCCCGATCTATCTGGGTACGATGGGCGTGATCAGCCTGGCGACCGGCGCAATCTGGTTCGTGATGGTCGGCATGTGGTTCTGGGATCAGGCGGGCTATAACCCGGCGGTGTTCCTGCGCGATCTGTTCTGGCTGTCGCTGGATCCACCTGCGCCGGAATATGGGCTGAGCATCCCGCCGATGCGCGAAGGGGGCTATTTCCTGATCGCCTCGTTCTTCCTGCTGATCTCGGTCATGACCTGGTGGGTGCGCACCTGGCTGCGGGCTGAAGCGCTGGGCATGGGCAAACATGTCGCCTGGGCATTCCTGTCGGCGATCTGGCTGTTTCTGGTGCTGGGGCTGTTCCGTCCGCTGCTGATGGGGTCGTGGTCTGAAGCAGTGCCTTACGGGATCTTCACCCATCTGGACTGGACCAACCTGTTCTCGCTGCAATACGGCAATCTGTTCTATAATCCGTTCCACGCACTTTCGATCGTGTTCCTCTATGGCTCGGCGCTCTTGTTCGCCATGCATGGGGCAACCATTCTGGCCGTATCCCGCTTCGGTGGCGACCGCGAGCTGGAGCAGATCGTCGATCGTGGCACGGCATCCGAGCGCGCTGCTCTGTTCTGGCGCTGGACGATGGGCTTCAATGCCACGATGGAAGGGATTCACCGTTGGGCCTGGTGGTTTGCGGTTCTGACAACCCTGACAGGCGGTATCGGTATCCTGCTGACTGGCACGGTGGTCGATAACTGGGCTGTCTGGGCTGAAGAGCGCGGCTTCCGTCCGACCTACGATTAAGGAGCACGAGACATGGCTGAACATGACTATATTCAGGAGACGCCGAACCAGAGGCTGCGCAACTGGGTTCTGTCAGAGATGGTGCGCGGCGCGGGCTATGCGCTGGCCTTCCTGCTCTTCATCGGCGTGATCTATGGCGTGATCTGGGGCATCGGGCAATTCCTGCCGGATGACAGCAAGAACGCGCCGCCGCCCATGCCCTATTCGTCGCTTGATGCACAGATGCTGGTGACAAATGCATAAGAATTGGGGCAGGCGGCCATGCATCGCCTGCCCCCACCAAGGTTCGAGCCATATAGCCGGTTCGGACGCGGGCTTGTGACGCCCGGTTCCCTTTCCTGTTGGCGACAGGAAACTGGTGCCGTGCGGGGCAACCCCACGGCACCCTTTTTTATTCTGAAACCACGTTTCAGGCCATAAAAATCAGGGCGCCCTGACAGCATCGCCTTTTCGACTTACAGAAAAGGCTTTCATAAAAAAGGGAATCCCATGGACCAGTCACACACCCCCCATCTTGACCGCGTGGCAGGCCCTGCCGATCTGCGCGACCTCTCGGATATTGAACTCGAAGCGCTGGCCCATGAGTTGCGGCAGGAAACGATCGAGACGGTCAGCCGCACGGGTGGGCATCTGGGCTCGTCGCTGGGTGTGGTCGAGTTGACCGTCGCGCTGCATTCCGTGTTCCGCACGCCTTTTGACAAGCTGATCTGGGACGTGTCGCATCAATGCTACCCCCACAAGATCCTGACCGGCCGTCGTGACCAGATGCACACGCTGCGTCAGGGCGGCGGGCTGTCGGGTTTCACCAAGCGCACAGAGTCGGTGTTCGACCCGTTCGGCGCGGCGCATAGCTCGACCAGCATTTCCGCCGCTTTGGGTTTCACCATTGGCCGCGACATGGGCCAGCCGACGGGCGATGCGATTGCCGTGATTGGCGATGGTTCGATCACGGCGGGCATGGCCTATGAGGCGCTGAACAACGCGGGCGCCGAAGGCCGCCGTCTGTTTGTGATCCTGAATGACAATGACATGTCAATCGCCCCGCCTGTAGGCGCGATGAACTCCTATCTGAACCGCCTGAACGCGCCGCATGCCTCGCTCTCGGAAGTGGCACAGGGCTTCATCGCGGCGCTGCCGCAATCCTTGCGCGAACAGGCGCTGGCCGCGCGCACCCGTGCTTGCGGTGGCCCGCCCGATGCGACGATGTTCGAGCATCTGGGCTTCACCTATATCGGCCCGATTGACGGGCATTCCATGCCGGATCTGCTGGCAACCCTGCGCATGGCCCATGCCCGCGCCGAAGGGCCTGTGCTGATCCATGTGCGCACCGTCAAAGGCAAGGGCTACGCGCCTGCCGAAGCCTCGGATTGTTGCTACCATGGCGTGGCGAAATTCGATGTGGCCTCGGGCGCGCAATCGAAATCAAAGCCCAATGCGCCGAGTTACACTTCGGTCTTTGGCCGCGCGCTGACGGATGAATCGTCGCGCGATCCTCTGATCGTGGCCGTGAATGCCGCCATGCCCAGCGGGACCGGCGTCGATATCATGGCCAAGCGGTTTCCGCGCCGGGTGTTTGATGTGGGCATTGCCGAACAGCACGCAGTGACCTTCGCCGCCGGGATGGCCGCAAGCGGGCTCAAGCCTTTCTGCGCGATCTATTCGACCTTCCTGCAGCGCGGATATGACCAGATCGTGCATGATGTGGCGCTGCAAAATCTGCCGGTGCGTTTTGCCATCGACCGCGCGGGGCTGGTAGGGGCGGATGGCGCGACCCATGCGGGCAGCTTCGATGTCGCCTATATGGCCAACCTGCCCAATATGGTGGTGATGGCCGCGGGCGACGAGGCCGAACTGGTCCATATGGTCGCCACAGCCGCTGCGCATGATGCTGGGCCCATCGCCTTCCGCTACCCGCGTGGCGAGGGCATGGGGGTCGAGCTGCCCGAACGCGGCCTGCCTCTCGAAATCGGCAAGGGCCGCGTGCTGCGCGAAGGCGCGATGGTGGCGCTCTTGTCCTTCGGCGCGCATCTGCCCGAAGTGATGCTGGCCGCCGAGGCGCTGGAAGCGCGCGGCGTCACCTGCACCATTGCCGATGCGCGTTTTGCCAAACCGCTCGATACCGATCTGATCGGGCAGTTGGCCAGCCATCACGAGGCGCTGATCACTATCGAGCAGGGCGCGCAGGGCGGGTTCGGGGCGCATGTGCTGCATTACATGGCCAATGAAGGCTTGCTCGAGCGGCGGCTGGCCCTGCGCACCCTGACTCTGCCGGATCGGTTCATCGAACAGGCCAGCCCGGCGCAGATGTATGCTGATGCGCAATTACGCGCCGATGATATTGCGAGCGCGGCGCTCGCGGCGCTTGGGATCGAAACGCTTTCCCGACAGGCGAAGCGTGCTACACTCTAGCATTCTCAGAGAACAGGGAGTTTCAGAATGGCACAATCCGAGATGAAGAACGCACCGCCGCTTTACGGCTGGGTCATCGGAATAGGGGCAGGCGCCGTGGCAACCGGCGTGTCCTTGGTCGCTGTCGGGATCGAGGGCAATGGCTCTGTGGCAATCGGGCTGGTGATTGCTCTGGTGGTGGGGTTGGTCTTCACCATTGCCGAGAAACAACCCAAACCCGCCGCCCCGCGCATGGCCGCCCCGGCACCGGCACCGGCTCCGACGGCTGAACCGGACCCTGCGCCCGAAGCGCGCCCCGCGCCGATGGCCGCCGCTGCCGCGCCTGCAGAGGCCATCACCACAGCCGAGCCTGCCGCAGAAGAGACCACCAAGCCCGAAATGCTGAGCGCCCCGGTCGGCACGCCGGATGATCTGAAACAGATCTCGGGTGTTGGCCCGGTGATCGAAGGCAAGCTGAACGATCTGGGCGTCTATCATTTCTGGCAGGTGGCCCGCTGGTCCCCGGCAGAGGTGGCCTGGGTTGACGGGTTCCTGAATTTCAAGGGACGGATCAGCCGTGATGACTGGATCGGGCAGGCAACAACATTGGCCGAATCCAGCCCGTCGCGCGCGCCGGAGTGATCCTTGAAGCGGGCCACGGCCCTGGCCTGCGGGCCGGGAATGGCGCGCATTGGCGCTGCGTGTCCGATCAGGTTATGGGCGGTGTCAGTGCAGGTCAGTTGCAGCGTGTGATGCTGGACGGCGAAAGCGCGTTGCGTCTGTCGGGCCGGGTGAGCCTGGACAATAACGGCGGATTCCTGCAGATGGCGCTGCCATTGGCCGCAGCAGGTCAGGTGCTTGATGCAGGTCGTTACCAGGGGCTGCGCTTGCGCGTCCGGGGTAACGGGCTGCGCTACAATCTGCATCTGCGCAGCGCGGATATGACCGCTGTCTGGCAATCCTGGCGCGCAGCATTCCGCGCACCTGCGATCTGGACCGATATCGACCTGCCGTTCGACGCTTTCGTGCCACACCGGACCGAGTTGCCGGTCAATCCTGCACGACTGACACGGCTCGGACTGGTGGCGATTGGCAGCGAGATGATGGCCGATCTTGCGCTTGCACGGCTGGAACTGGTCGTGGCCTAGAGCATGTCGCTCGGAAGTGGTTACCGGTTCCGAGCTGTTCGACATGCGAAAACAATAGGCTGGAGCGTATGGCATGAATGCGGATGAACGCGATACACTCTAGAGGGCCTTGCGCTCATGGGCATAAGTGCCACGCCCTCGACCCTTCCGATTTCACATGTTCGAGTAACTCAGAACCTGCGGTCATAGGGCTGGATGATGGCCAGAACCGCGGGCGTATTGCCTTCGCCGATATCCAGCCGGGCCATGCGGATGTCGCACATCAGATAGCTTTCCGGGGTCTTGTCGATCAGGCTGACC
>SKRP01000337.1 GCA_007118445.1 Natronohydrobacter sp. | reverse complement strand
GGCATCGGTGGCGATCCGATCAACGGCTCCAGCTTCAAGGACATTCTGGAACTGTTCGAGAATGACCCCGACACCGACGCCGTGATGATGATCGGCGAAATCGGCGGCCCGCAGGAAGCCGAAGCCGCCGCCTATGTGCAGGATCACATGACCAAGCCCGTGGTCGCCTATATCGCAGGGCTGTCCGCGCCGAAGGGCCGCAAGATGGGCCATGCAGGCGCGATCATCTCGGCCTTTGGCGAAAGCGCGCAGGAGAAAGTCGAGATCCTGTCGGCTGCCGGGATCACCGTTTCGCCCACCCCGTCCGCGATGGGCGAAACCATGGCGCGCGTGCTGGGGGTGAAGGAAGCCGCATGAGCAGAACGGAAGGCCCGATGCAGGGCGAAGCGGCAACCCCGGAACAGGCTTCAGCTTGGGTCGGGCGGATGGAAACCCGCACAGGTGCGGTCAGCCCGGAATTTGCAGGCATGGTCATGGGGGCGCTGGGGCATCCCGCAGCCGCTCAGCCGCCCATTCACACCGGCGCCCCCCTGCCTGTGCTCTGGCATTGGGTCGCCTTTCCCGAATTTGTGCCGATTTCCGAAATCGCCACCGATGGCCACCCCAAGCTTGGCGGCTTCCTGCCTCCTTTGCCCTTCAACCGGCGCATGTGGGCGGGTGGCAAGCTCTCGTTCAAGGGACGTTTCGCTGTGGGCGAGGCGATCACCAAACGCTCGGAAATCCTGAGCGTCGATTTCAAGACCGGCAGCACCGGCGACATGGCCTTCGTGCGTGTGGGCCATGACCTGCGCGGCGAGGGCGGCGCACAGATCCGCGAAGAACAGGATATCGTCTATCTGCCGATCCCCGACAGCTTCCGCGCCCCGCGTGCCATCCCTGCCCCCGATGCGCCGATCTTCTCGGAACAGGTCGAAGTCGGCCCTGTCCGCCTGTTCCGCTACTCGGCCGCGACCTATAACGCGCACCGCATCCATTACGACCGCGACTATGCGACTGGGGCCGAACGCTATCCCGGTCTGGTCGTGCATGGCCCGATGCAGGCCACACTCCTGATGGAAGCCGCGATGCGCCACACCGGGGCCACGCCCACGCGCTTCAGCTTCCGCGGCGTGCATCCGATGTTTGACGGGCATTTGCATCTGCAGGCCGAACAGGATGGGCCGAGTGCGCTCAAACTCTGCACTGTGGCCCCCGAGGGCCACCAAGGGCTGCAAGCCCGCTTTGAATGGGAGGATTGATATGGGTATTCTGAACGGTATGCGCGTCGTCGAAGGTTCGGCTTTCGTCGCGATCCCGCTGGCGGGCATGACGCTGGCGCAGATGGGCGCAGAAGTGATCCGCTTCGACCGCATCGAAGGCGGGCTTGATGCGGCGCGCTGGCCGGTCACCCAGGACGGCCAAAGCCTGTTCTGGGCCGGGTTGAACAAAGGCAAGAAATCCGTCGCGGTGGACATGAAATCGCCGCAGGGCCGCGAGCTGATCACCCGGATCATCACGGCACCGGGCGAGGATGCGGGCCTGTTCCTGACCAATCTGCGCGTGCGCGGCTGGATGGACCATGAGACGCTCTCGCGCCACCGCGATGATCTGGTCATGGTCGCGCTGCTGGGCGACCGGCATGGGCGCGCAGCGGTGGATTATTCGGTCAACCCGTCGCTTGGCTTTCCCTCAGCGACCGGCCCCGAGGGATCGACCGACCCCGTGGCCCATGTCTTGCCCGCATGGGACTGCATTGCGGGCAATATGGCCGTGACCGCCCTTCTGGCGGCCGAGCGTCACCGCCTGCGCACAGGGCAAGGGCAGGAAGTGCTGTTCTCGCTCAAGGATGCGGCAGCGGCGATGCTGGGCAATCTCGGGATCATTGGCGAGGTCACGGTCAATGGCACCGACCGGCCCAAATATGGCAATGCGCTTTATGGCGGCTATGGGCAGGATTTCCTGTGCGCCGATGGAAAACGCGTCATGGTGATCGGGCTGACCGACCGGCAATGGCGCGGGCTGGTCAAGGCCACCGGCATGGCAGAGGCTATCGCAGCGCTGGAGACCCGCCTCGGTGAGAGCCTCGCGCATGAGGGCGCGCGCTTTCGTCACCGTGCGGCGATCACGGCGACGCTTGCGCCTTTCTTCGCACAGCGCAAGGTTGAGGATTTTGCCAAATCCTTCGACGCAGGCGGGGTCACATGGTCGCAATTCCGCAGCTTCGCGCAAGCTGTCAGGAAAGACCCGGATTTTTCCACCGACAACCCCATGTTCCATATGGTCGAACAGCCCGGTATCGGGCGCTATGCCACACCGGCCTCGCCGCTGAGCTTTTCCGAAATCGCGCGACAGGCCCCGCAGCCGGCCCCCGAACTGGGCGCGCATACCGAGGAGGTTCTGGCCGAGGTGGCAGGGCTGTCCTCGGGCGAGATCGGCGGCTTGTTCGACAAGGGCATCGTGACCGGGCCGCGCCTGAACGGGGTTTTTACCGAAGCCGCTGAATAGGCGGCATGCGCCAGCATGATCTGTTTGTCAGCCTGTCCTTGACAGGTGGTGACAGTTTCAGGCGGCATCCGGAAACACATCGGGCCGCGCATGCCGTGCGAAAGCTTCGATCAGATGCGCGCTGGCATCGAGCGCCTTGCGGATCGCGACATCCATGTCGAGATAGGCATAGGTCCCCAGTCGTCCAAGAAAGGTCACACCTTCGGTGCGTTGCGCCAGCGCCTGATAGCGGGCGAGAAGGGTTTTGTCGTCAAGCAGACGGATCGGATAATAGGGGATATCGCCTGGCCCGGCCTGTGCGCTGGTCTCAAAGGTGACCACGGACCGGGTGAATCGCGCCATTTCCCAGGGCGCGAAATACATGTGCTCGGTGATGCGCGTATGGGGCACATCCGCGTCGCAGTAATTCATCACGGCTGTTCCCTGCCAGGGGGCTGCGACACGCTCATGTTCGAAATGCAGCGTGCGATAGCCCAGCCGCCCCAGCCTGTGACTGAAATAGCGGTCCAGCGGCCCGGTATAGACCTGATGATCAAAGGCGCGCGTGACCGTTTCGGCAGCCCTGTTCAACTCGACCGTGATCCCCGGATGATCCAGCATCGCTGCGACCATCGCAGTGTAGCCGTCGCGCGGGATCGCCTGATAGGGATGGGCAAAGTAATTGTCGTCATAGGTGAAGCGCAATGGCAGCCGCTTCAGGATCGAGGCCGGCAGGCGCGCCGGATCAACCCCCCATTGCTTGCGCGTATAGTCGCGGAAGAACGCGGCATAGAGCGCAGGTCCGACGAAAGCCAGGCCCTGATCCTCGAAAGAGACGGGTTCCGTGCTGCGCGATTGTGCCGCGATGAAAGCGCGCGCCTGCGCGGGGTCCATCGCGCGGCCGAAGAACTGGTTGATCGTGTGCAGATTGATCGGCAGCGCATAGACCTGATCCCCGACCCGCGCTTTCACCTGATGGCGATAGGGCATCATCACCGCGAAGCGGTTCACATACTCCCAGACCTGCCGGTCGCCGGTATGGAAGATATGCGGCCCGTAATGATGCACCATCACCCCGGTTTCAGGGTCGCGCGCTGTGTGGCAATTGCCTGCCAGATGATCGCGTTCATCGATCACCGTCACGCGATGCCCCGCCTCTGCCAGCTGGCGCGCGGCGACGGACCCGCTCAGACCGGCACCGATGACAAGAACGGATTTGGGTTCTGGCATGGGGCTGCTCCGGGCTAGAGGACGACCGGGCCGTTCTGACCCGAATCGGCGCGCGGCCTGCGTCAGCCCTGCGCAGCCCTGATACTCGCCCATCCCGGTTTCAACCTGGTTAACGCCCGCTCAGGCCGCGCCGCTGCGCAGGGCATTCGCCCCGAGCCGCTGTTCCGTCACCTGCCCCAAAGCCAGCGCAACTGCGCCCTGCGCCCAGACCAGATCGCCCCAGGCATGGATTTCCACCCTTGCAGGCGCGCGCGCGCCGGTCAGGGTCATGGCCTGCATCTCGGCCAGAACCTCGCGCGCATAGAGATAGTCATATTGCATCCGCCCGCCCGAAAGGATGATCACTTCCGGGTCGAACATCTGCGCCACATTGGACAGGCCCAGCGCCAGATAACGCCCGGCCCGGCGAAAGATCGAGAGCGCGGCCTCATTGCCGCGCCGGGCCTCGGCAAACAATTCCTCCAGCAGCGCGAGCGGGCTTTCGGAAAAGCTCGCGTGCTGGTCGAGCGCCGTCGCAGCCTCGCGCGCCAGTGCGTAATCGGCGACATAGGCTTCCAGACAGCCGCGTTTTCCGCAGCGGCAGAGCGCCCCGTCCAGCTGAACCTTGGTATGGCCCAGCTCCATCCCCATGCCGCGCGCACCCCGGTAAAGCTGGTTGAACAGCACCAGCCCCATGCCCACACCATGTTCGATCGTGACCACCGCGAAATCCGATTTGCCGCGCCCGCCACCGAACCACAGCTCGGCCAGCGTCAGCAGATTGGCGTCATTGTCCAGATAGCAGGGCACGCCCAGCGCCGCCGCGAACTGGGCGCTCAGCCCGGTTCCGGGGGCGTCGAGCATGGGCGACCAGGGCACATTGCCAGTGGCGTAATCCACCATCCCGGCCATGCCCACGCCGATACAGCTGATATCGCTGCGCGCCATGCCCTGCTGTGCCAGAAGCTGATCGACCAGAGCCCGCGCTTCGGCGATCAGGACAGCGGCGCTCTTGCGATGCGGACGCGTGGGCAGGCTCAACTCGGCGTGGCGCTGACCTGCGAAATCGCTCAGCACGGCTGTATGGCGCAGATCGCCCAGCTTCAGCCCGATCACATGATGCGCTTCAGCCGCGACCTGCAGGCTGACCGGCGGTCGACCCCGGCCCGTGCGCGGCGTGTCGGTCTCGGTGTTTTCGATCTCGGCGGTTTCGCGCAGGAAGCCTTCGGCGATCAGCTCACCTGTCGCCGCGCTCACTGACGCGGCGCTCACTCCCAGCGCACGCCCCATCTCGGCCCGCGTCGTGCTGCCCTGCGCGCGCACATATTCGAACAGGGTCTGGCGCAGGGGCCGCTGCAGGGCGGCAGGCATATGCGCCACATCCCGCAATAAAGGCCCGGAGCCTGCCAGCATCTGCCCCGCGCTGCCACGATAGGTATCGCGCGCTGTCACCCTGGCCTCCCCTCCTGGATTAAATTCGATCTCCAAACTAATAAAGCCCAGAAGCCTTCGATATGTCCAGAAGATTTCTATGCTGCACTGCGAAATGACCATGTATCCACGAAAAAGGCTCAAAATTAATTTGACAGCCGAAAAATATATGGCATGCTCCTGTCATCTGGCGACCAGAGAGTCGGCCCGATCATGTTCAGGGAGGAGCATCATGAACAGACTTCTGACCGCGGCTGTGGCCGCGACCATCGGCTTCAGCTCGGCAGCCTGGGCGGATTCGCTCACCATTGGCGTCAGCTGGTCGAACTTCCAGGAAGAGCGCTGGCAGACCGATGAAGCCGGTATGCGCGTCGCGCTCGATGCTGCAGGTGCGACCTATGTGTCGACTGACGCGCAATCCTCTTCGTCCAAGCAGCTTTCCGACATCGAAAGCCTGATCGCACAGGGCGTCGATGCGCTGATCGTTCTGGCACATGACTCAGCCGCAATCGGCCCGGCTGTGCAGGCTGCTGCGGATGAGGGCATCCCGGTCGTTGCCTATGATCGCCTGATCGAAGACAGCCGCGCCTTCTACCTGACTTTCGACAATGTCGAGGTTGGCCGGATGCAGGCGCGCGCGGTGCTGGAAGCGGCACCTACGGGCAATTACGTCATGATCAAGGGCTCGCCCACGGATCCTAACGCGGATTTCCTGCGCGGTGGCCAGCAGGAAGTGCTGCAAGCCGCGATTGATGCAGGCGATATCGTGATCGTCGGCGAGGCTTACACCGATGGCTGGTTGCCTGCCAATGCGCAGCGCAACATGGAACAGATCCTGACGGCACAGGATAATGAGGTCGATGCGGTCGTCGCCTCGAATGACGGCACCGCAGGTGGCGCAGTGGCCGCCCTGACCGCGCAAGGCATGCAGGGCATTCCGGTTTCGGGTCAGGATGGCGACCATGCCGCACTGAACCGCATCGCACTGGGCACCCAGACCGTCAGTGTCTGGAAAGACGCGCGCGATCTGGGCCGTGCTGCCGGTGAAATCGCCGTGGCGCTGTCCGGTGGCACAGCCATGACTGATATCGAGGGCGTAGAGATGTGGACCTCGCCCGCAGGGACCGAAATGGTGTCGATGTTCCTCGAACCTGTGCC
>SKRP01000218.1 GCA_007118445.1 Natronohydrobacter sp. | reverse complement strand
CCCGGCAGCGGTGGTGGAGGACGCGATTGATCGCGGCGCGCTGAAGGACTGGATTGCGCAGGACAAGGACGCGCTGGCACAGCTGGAAGCCGTGGTGCATCCGCTGGTCGCCGAGGATCGCCGCGCCTTTGTCGCAAGCGTAACCGGGCCGCTTGTGGTGCTGGATATCCCGCTTCTGTTCGAGACAGGCGCGGATGTGGACGGGGTGCTTGTTGTCACTGCCCCGCCGGATGTGCAGCGCGCGCGGGTTCTGGCGCGACCGGGGATGAATGCGGCGCAGCTCAAAGCGATCCTTGCGCGGCAGACGCCTGATGCGGAAAAGCGCAAACGCGCGGATTTCGTGATCGAGACACTGGATATGGACAGCACGCGCCAGGATGTGCAAAATCTGGTAGAACAGCTGAGGGGCAAGTGATGCGCGAAATCGTTCTGGATACGGAAACCACCGGGTTCGAGCCCGATCAGGGCGACCGGATCGTGGAAATCGGGGCGCTGGAACTGGTCAACCATATGCCGACCGGGCGGACCTATCACCAATATATCAACCCCGAACGCGATATGCCCGAGGGTGCCTTCGGGGTCCATGGGATCGGCCCGGACCTGCTGCAGCCGCCACGCGCAGCGCAGCCTGGCGAAATCACATTGCGCGACAAGCCTGTATTCAAGGCCGTCGGGCAAGCTTTTGTCGATTTCATCGGCGATGCGAAGCTGGTGATCCATAATGCGGCGTTTGACATGAAATTCCTCAATGCCGAATTGCGCTGGATGGGGCTGGCCGAGCTGGACTGGGGGCGCGCGGTCGATACGCTGGCGATTGCGCGAAAGAAATTTCCCGGCTCGCCGGCCTCGCTTGATGCGCTGTGCCGCCGGTTCAGTATCGACAACACAGCGCGCACGCTGCATGGCGCGCTTCTGGACAGTGAAATTCTGGCCGAGGTCTATCTGGAGCTTCTGGGTGGCCAGCAGCCGGATTTCGCACTTGCCACAGCGGCGCAACATGCCAGCAACTCTGCCGGGTCCGCGCAGCCTTTGCCGAAACGCGGAAAAACGTTGCCGGCACGTCTGACCGGGGCAGAGGCCGAGGCCCATGCGGGCTTTGTCGCGCAGCTTGGCGATGGCGCGATCTGGAAGAAATACGCGTGAAAAAGCCCCCGTGTCGCGGGGGCTTTGCCAGAGCGTGTCTGTCGGATGATCAGTTCGGTGCGGCTGGCTGATCCTGCTGTGCTTTCGCGGCGGCCTGACGCTGCAATTCCTGCTTGTAGAGCGCCAGGAAATCCACTGTGTCCAGATTGAGCGGCGGGAAACCACCATCGCGGCTGACATCCGAAATGATCCGACGCGCGAAAGGGAAGATCATGCGCGGGCATTCGATCAGCAGGAACGGATGCAGCTGTTCCTGCGGCACGCCCTCGATAAGGAACAGACCGACATAATCCAGCTCGATGATGAACAGAACCTGATCATCGGTCTTGTTCTTCGAGGTGATCTTGAACTTGGTGGCGACATCATACTGGTTGTCGGCCTCGCGCTTGTTGGCATCGAGGCTGACCTGCACCTGAATATCCGGCTGCACATTGCTGCCCTGCAGTTTCTTCTGTGCGGCGACATTCTCGAAGGACAGGTCGCGCATATATTGCGCAAGGATACGCATATTCACTTTCGGGGGCGTTGCGGCGGGCTGGGCACCGTTGCCGGGTGCTGCTGTGTCGGTCATGTCTGCTCCTGCTGGACTGGATTGATCTGGCGGCGCTTGTATCAGCGCAGTGGGGCTGGCTCAATCCCGGTTTTCCGGCCGTGTGATCCTGGGGTTTTCGGGCGGGGGCGTGTGTTCATATTCGCCCTCGATAATGGTGGCATCGCCGCGCTGGCGCGTCCTGAGATTGATCAACACCCGAGCAAGCAGAATATGGCGCAGTGGTGGGATCAGCAGAAGCAGGCCAAGCGTATCGGTGAAGAAACCAGGCAGGAAGATCAGCACGGCCCCGATCATGCGCAGCGCGGAATGGGCCATGGGGCTGGCCGGGCTGACATCGCGTTCAAGCGCTGCGCGCACGTCATGCGCATTGCGCTGCGGCTCGAGCCGCATAAGCACGGCCCCGAGTGCTGCGCTGCCAAACACCCATGCCAGCGTGCCGATCACGCCAAAATGACCGCCGATCTGCACAAACAGCGCGATTTCGATCACAGGAACTGCCAGAATGACAAGTAAAAGCCGCATATCTTCGCCTTTCCATCGGGTCATAAGGTCAGCTAAGGTGGACTTGCCCTGCATCCCACCTTACATAGGCTCGAGATGTGTCCTACCAACCCCGGACCGAGGAAACAATGGAACCAGCCGTGATCCAGCTTCTTATACTTGCCGGTATAGCCGTCTTTCTGATTCTGCGCCTGCGGGCTGTATTGGGATCGCGCGATGGTTTTGAACAGACACCCGTTCCGCGTCAGGACGGCAGCGGTGAACCTGTGGGCAAACCTCGGTTCGAGGTGATCGAAGGCGGGCCGGATACGGATATCACCGATCATGTGCCCGAAGGGTCCGACTCGGCCAAGGCGCTGGCGCGGATGAAAGCGGTGGATCCCGATTTCAGCGTCGGTGAATTCCTGCAGGGCGCGCGCGGGGCTTATGAGATGATCCTGATGGCCTTTGAGTCGTCGGATATGGACTCGATCCTGCCATTCCTGTCGCGCGACGTGTTCAACAGCTTCGACGAGGTGGTGCAGCTGCGCGAGCGCGAGGGTCTGCGCGTGGATGCGACATTTGTCGGCCTGCGCGAGCTGGAACTTGTCGAGGCCAGCTTCGATGAGCAGAGCCGCGAGGGCGAGATCACGGTGAAATTCGTGGGCGAGCTGACATCCGTGGTGCGCAAGGCGGATAGTGGTGAAATGGTCGAAGGCGATCCGAACCAGATCAAGCGGCAAAAAGACATCTGGACCTTTGCCCGCGACATGAGCTCTGACAGCCCGAACTGGAAACTGGTGGCCACTGGCGAATGAGCCGCAAGCGGCGCGATCTGTCGCCCGAGGACAGGGAATTATGGGGCCGTGTGGTGCAGACCGCGCGGCCCTTGCACACTCGCTTGCCCGAAAGTGCAGACCTGCCCGCCCCGGAGCCGCCCCCGCGCAAGCTGCGCCCGGTGCCAGAGACCGCGCGCGCGGTGCTGCGCCCGGCCCCGGCCACCGCGCCGCCGGGACATGATCTGGCGCATCCCCTGTCCGAAGCGCTTGCCAAGGTGCCGGTGCAGATGGACAAGCGCCAGTTCCAGCGGCTGAACCGGGGCAAGATGGACCCCGAAGCGCGGATCGATCTGCATGGCATGACGCTGGCGCAGGCGCATGGCGCGCTGAACAGTTTCATCCTGCGTGCGCAGTCCAAAGGGTTGCGGCTGGTGCTGGTGATCACGGGCAAGGGCCGAACCGCAAGCGATGACGGGCCGATTCCGCGCAGGCGCGGCGCGCTGAAACATGATGTGCCGCAATGGTTGCGCATGGCCCCGCTTGGACCCATCGTGCTGGAGATCCGCGAGGCGCATATCCGCCATGGCGGGGCCGGGGCCTATTACGTTTATCTGCGCCGCAGGCGCTGACCGGCCAGAGACGTTGCGCGCGGGTGCGAGGCTTTATTGAGTATTTCTGGCAAGATGAAACTCAGGATTGGCTCAGGGATTTGAGGCGATAGAGCAGGTCGAGGGCTTCGCGGGGCGTCAGGTCATCTGGGTTGATGCACGCGAGTTCCTGCAAGGCCGGGTTCGGCGCAGGGGCAGGGGGCAGGGGCGCTGCGACCGAGAACAGGGGCAGATCGTCTATGATCGCTTTCGGAGATGTGTCCTTGCCCTGTTCGAGAGCGCTGAGCACCTCGCGCGCGCGGGTGATGACAGGATCGGGCAGACCCGCGAGGCGGGCGACCTGCACGCCGTAGCTGCGATCGGCAGCGCCTTTGCGGACCTCGTGCAGGAAGATGACCTCGCCTTCCCATTCCTTGACTGCGACAGTGGCGTTTTCGACACCTGCCAGCTTGCCTGCCAGCGCGGTCATTTCGTGGTAATGGGTGGCGAAAAGCGCGCGCGATCTGTTCACATCATGCAGATGTTCGAGTGTGGCCCAGGCGATGGAGAGCCCGTCATAAGTGGCGGTGCCGCGCCCGATTTCATCGAGGATCACGAGCGCGCGGTCATCCGCCTGATTGAGGATCGCCGCCGTTTCGACCATTTCGACCATGAAGGTGGAGCGGCCCCGCGCAAGGTCATCCGAGGCGCCGACACGGCTGAACACTTGGGACACAAGGCCGATATGGGCGGCCTCGGCGGGCACATGCGCGCCCATCTGGGCAAGGATCGCGATCAGGGCATTCTGGCGCAGGAATGTGGATTTGCCGGCCATGTTGGGACCGGTCAGCAGGCAGATTCTGGCGGTTTCTTCGGCGCTGAGGTCGCAGTCATTGGGGATGAAGGGCTGGCCCTGACGGGTGAGGGATTGTTCCACGACCGGGTGGCGACTGCCTGTGATCCGGAAAGCGCGGGAGGTGTCGAGCGTGGGGGCGCACCAGTTCCCGGCCTCGGCGATATCAGCGAGGGCGCTCGCGAGGTCGAGTTCGGCCAGCGCGCGGGCGGTCTGGGCGAGGGGGGCGGCGTGGTCGAGGATCGCGGCGCGCAGCGCGTCGAAATGGCGTTTCTCGATCTCGAGGGCGCGCGCGCCTGCATTGTGGATGCGGGTTTCAAGATCGGAGAGGTCGAGCGTGGTGAAGCGCACCTGATTGGCGGTGGTCTGGCGGTGGATGTAGCGCTCGGCGAGCGCGTGCATTTTGTCGGCATGTGTGGCGGTGACTTCGATGAAATAGCCAAGCACGTTGTTATGCTTGATTTTCAGCGATTGGATGCCAGTGTCCTGCGCATACTCGGCTTGCATGGAAGCGATGACGCTGCGGCCCTCGTCGCGGAGTTTGCGCGCGTCATCCAGTTCTGCATCGTGGCCCGGCGCGATGAAACCGCCATCGCGGGCCAGCAGGGGCGGTTCGGCGACAAGGGCGGTGTCGAGCAGGTCGAGCAGGCTGTCATGGCCAGTGAGGGATTGCGCGGCCTCTAGCAGGAGCGGGGGCAGGTCAGGCGGGGTCTGGGCGGCAATATCCTGCGCGGCGGTGAGTGCGTTGCGGATTGCGGCCATGTCGCGCGGGCCTGCCCGGTCAAGGGCGAGGCGCGAGAGCGCGCGGTCGAGATCGGGGACGGATTTCAGCGCCGCGCGCAGATCAGCGCGCAGGCGGGGTTTGTCGCGGAGCGCCGTCACCGCGTGCTGGCGCGCGAGGATCGTGTCGAGATGGCGCGAGGGGGAGGAGAGGCGGCGCTCCAGCAGGCGCGCGCCCCCGGCAGTGACTGTGCGGTCAATGGCGTGGAGAAGCGCGCCTTCGCGATTGCCGCTGAGCGACTGGGTGAGTTCGAGATTGCGGCGGGTGGCGGCGTCGATCTGCACCAGCGCCTCGGCCTGATCGCGGGCGGGGGGTTGCAGGAGCGGCAGCTTGCCGCGCTGGGTGAGGTCGAGATAATCGATCAGCGCGCCAAGGGCCGCGCGCTCGGCGCGGGTGAACTGGCCGAAACCGTCGAGGGATCTGACCTTGTAGAGGGTGCAGAGACGGGCCTCGGCGGCCTGACTGTCGAAGCTGGAAGCGGCGAGGCCGGTGAGGGCGATGTTCATATCGTCAGTGATGGGGCGGATTTCTTCGGCCCTGGGGTCGCTGACAAGTAGTTCACGCGGGGCAAGCCGGGCGAGTTCGGGCGAAAGGCGCGCGCGGGTGCAGGGGGTGACGCGGATCTGCCCGGTGGAGATATCGGCGAAGGCAAGCGCGCCGTCGTCGCGCAGCTCGGCATAGGCGGCGAGGAAGTTGTGGCGGCGGGCGTCGAGGAGGGAATCCTCGGTCAGCGTGCCGGGGGTGACGAGCCGGACCACGTCGCGCTGCACGACCGCTTTCGAGCCGCGTTTCTTCGCTTGTTCGGGGGTTTCCATCTGCTCGGCGATGGCCACGCGAAAGCCCTTGCGGATGAGCGTCAGCAGATAGCCTTCGGCGGCGTGATGGGGGACGCCGCACATGGGGATGTCCTGCCCCTGATGCTGGCCGCGTTTGGTCAGCGCAATGTCGAGCGCCTGCGCGGCGGCGACGGCATCGTCGAAGAACAGCTCGTAGAAATCGCCCATCCGGTAGAACAGAAGCGCGTCGGGGTGCTGGGATTTCACCGCGAGATATTGCTGCATCATGGGGGTGATGGTGGTCACGCTGGT
>SKRP01000152.1 GCA_007118445.1 Natronohydrobacter sp. | reverse complement strand
GTGGCGGAGACGATGGGATTCGAACCCACGAGACCCTTCCGGGCCTACTCCCTTAGCAGGGGAGCGCCTTCGACCACTCGGCCACGTCTCCGCTGACCCGTCTAATGATCCCCGCGCCAAGCCGCAAGCGGAAAACGGCCCGGTCGCGCATTCAACCTGCGAAGTCCCGTGCGATGGCCGTCCGGATCAGTCTTACGCAGGCCTGAACCTTGGGACTGCGGTGCAAATCCACATGGGTCACCAGCCATATCGGCGACGCCCAGTCGTCGCGGCTGTCCATCACGCGGATCAACCCCTCCGCCTCGCCCTGCCCCTGCAGCAGAAAGCCCAAGCCCAGACCCTGACGGATCGCACCCAGCCGGGTCGCATGGTCATTGCTGGTAAAGGCGATCCGCGCGCCCAGCCCTTTCAGCCAGCTTGCGAAAGGCGGGCGCTCGTCGCTCTCACCCATCCCGATAAAGCCATGCGCGGCCAGTTCGGCATCCTGCTGCGGCACGCCATGCCGGTCCAGATAGCTGCGCGCACCATAGAGCGCGACAGGCAATTTGCCCAGAGTTTGCACTACATTGTCCGGCTCTTGCGGCTGGCGGCCGGCGCGCAGCGCGACATGCGCCTCGCCATATTCCAGCCGCAGCACCCGCGCATCCATGCGCAGGCAAGGACTGATTTGCGGGTAATTCCCTACCATCTCGGCCAGCACCGACAGGACCAGCGGCCCAAGCTCCGGGATCGTCGTCACCACCAGCGGTCCCGAAATCCCTTCCTGCAAATCCTGCAAACGCGTGGCCAGTTGCTCGAAACGCTGTTCGGTCTCGGAGGCCACGTCAAACAGCGCCCGCCCTGCTTCCGTCGGCGTGTAGCCTTTCGCATGGCGCTGGAACAGCTTGACTGCGATCCGGTCCTCCAAAGCGTCAATATGGCGGATGACGGTCGCATGATGCACGCCAAGCGACGCGGCCGCGCCGCTTACCGTGCCTGCGCGTGCCACATGCAAGGCCGTGCGCACTTCATCCCAAGGCTCCAGCCCCATTCTCTGCCCTCTGACCTGCTCCTGCGCAGTCTAGGCGCAGGCGGCGCTGGCCTCAACCCGCCTTGCGCGCGGCCATATTGGCCGCGAAGCGCTCGAACAAATAGAAACTGTCCTGCGGGCCAGGGCTGGCTTCCGGGTGGTGCTGAACCGAGAACACCGGCTTGTCCTGCACCCGAATACCGCAATTCGACCCGTCAAAGAGCGAGGTATGGCTTTCCACAACGCCCTCGGGCAGAGTCTGGCTATCGACGGCAAAGCCATGATTCATCGAGGTGATTTCAACCTTGCCCGTATCATGATCCTTCACCGGATGGTTCGCGCCGTGATGGCCGTGATTCATCTTGACCGTGCGCGCGCCCAGGGCGAGTGCGAGCATCTGATGGCCCAGACAGATGCCGAAAACAGGCAGGTCTGCGGCCAGCACTTCACGGATCATCGGGACCGCGTATTCACCTGTCGCCGCCGGATCGCCGGGACCGTTGGACAGAAACACCCCATCAGGCGCAAGCGCCAGCACATCCTCGGCCGTCGCCGTCGCAGGCAGCACAGTCACATCGCACCCGCTTGATGCAAGACAACGCAGGATGTTGCGCTTCGCCCCGTAATCGATCGCAACGACCTTGTGCACCGGCGCGCTCTGGCGCGTGTAGCCCTCGGGCCAGGCCCAGCGCATCTCATCCCAGCGATAGCTCTGCGCGCAGGTGACGTCGCGCGCCAGATCGAGCCCGACCAGCCCGCGCCAGGCCCGCGCCCTGGCGACCAGCGCCTCGATATCGAACTTGCCCTCAGGGTCATGCGCCAGCGCCACATGCGGCGCGCCCTGCTGGCGGATCGCGCGGGTCAGGCGGCGGGTGTCCACGCCGCCGATGCAGATGCGCCCGGTCTTTTCCAGCCAGCCGACCAGATCGCCTGTCGCGCGCCAGTTGGACGGCACAGTCGGGTCCCATTTCACGACCATGCCCGCTGCGACTGGCTCAGCCGTCTCGTCGTCTTCCGGGGTCACGCCAACATTGCCGATATGCGGGAAGGTGAAGGTCACGATCTGCCCGGCATAGGAAGGGTCGGTCATGATTTCCTGATAGCCGGTCATCGCCGTGTTGAAACACAGCTCGGCGACCGTCTCGCCCGCAGCACCGAAACCGCGCCCGTAAAAGATCGTCCCGTCTGCAAGCGCAAGGCAGGCGGTGGGTTTGAGGCTCTGGGATGACATGGGGCTGGCTCCGTCGCATCGGATTTTGCGCGTGCTTACGAGGCTCGCGGGGAAGAATCAAGGCGTCCGTTGGCCCTTGCTGCCCCTGCCCCACCCGGATACTGTCACAATATCATTTACAGGAGCCGCCCATGTCCCTGCGCAACCGGATTTCCAGCGACCTCAAGGCCGCGATGAAGGCTAAAGACGCGACGAAACTTGCCACATTGCGCCTGATCAACGCGGCCATCAAGGATCGCGAGATTGCCGCGCGCGGTGAAGCTGGGGCCACGGAACTCACCGATGCTGATCTGGTGGCGGTGCTCACGCGCATGGTGAAACAGCGCCGCGATTCGGCGCGGGCCTATGAAGAAGCCGCCCGGCTTGATCTGGCGGAAAAGGAACTGGCCGAGATCGCAGTGATCGAAAGCTTCCTGCCGCGCCAGCTGGATGAGGGCGAGATGGCGAAGGCGGTCGAGGATACGATTGCCGAATTGGGCGCGGCCTCGGTGCGCGATATCGGCAAGGTCATGGGCGCGCTCAAGACGCGCCATGCAGGCCAGATGGATTTCGGCAAGGCCGGCGCGCTGGTCAAGGCGCGGCTGGCCTGAGGGTTGTCATACCGGCCAGCGCAAACCTGACCCTTGATCCCGCGCGAAAGCGTCGTTTCGGTGACGACCCGCAGCAATGCGGGACGGAGGGGGGCAGCCGCCGCATAAGACATGCCCTGGCCACACGCACAGACCGAGGGGCACAACCCTAGGGCGCTGAGCGGCTGCCCCGGAACGAAAAATGCCAGCAGCCCGGCTGTCGCGGCTGCTGGCATTTCTGGGTCAGACACTCGTCTGTTCCCGGATCAGTCCATCGAAATGGGGGCGGCGCCCATGTCACCCTGAAGGACACCATTGTCCATCGAATCCGGGCTTGCGCCAATAGGCTGTTGCGCTGCGGGCGGCGGCGGAGGTGCGCTCGGAGTGGGGGCACAGGCCGCCAATCCAAGGATGAAAACCAGTGACGTTGATGCCATGATCGTGCGTGGGGTCATGAAAATCCCTTTCGCTTCTTAAGGTTGCGGTTTTAGTCGCATCCCAGACGCTAACAGCCATGTATGTGCGGTCTACCCGCCTGCGGGCCACTGGCATGTCATGTTGCATTCGTGCAACGCACGCGACTTGCCTGACGGTCAGCACGGAAGCTTTGCTACCCCGCGCGCCAGCCCCGCCATCGCCGCCCGGTCACCAGCAGCAATGGCCGCAAAGGGCGCAAATCCACAAAAAATCGTCCCGTTTCGGGCAACATGATTCAAACGACTGCGCGCGACAGGCACCGCCTGCAGCCAAAGGTCTCACCCTACCCCATTGCTTGTTCGAAAGCCGCCTCCAACGCGTCGGCCGCAACCACCTCGGGGGCAGATCGCATCGCCAGCGCCCGCTCGGACCGTGCCAGCCCCGCGCCTGACAGCAGCGGGCACACCCCGGCCAAAGCCTGCATCTCGGCCAGATCGCCATTGCAATGCAGCACCAGATCGCAGCCCGCCGAAAGTGCGGCCTCGGCCCGCGCGGCAACTGGCCCTGCCAGCGCCTGCATTGAAATGTCATCGGTCATCAGCAACCCGTCAAAGCCGATCTCATCGCGGATCAACCTGATCATGGCAGGCGATTGCGTGGCAGGCCGGTCAGGATCAATCGCGCGAAAGACCAGATGCGCAGTCATCCCCAAAGGCAGATCTGATAGCGCCTTGAAGGCTGCAAAATCAGTCTCTTGCAGCACGTTCTTCGCGCAATCAATCACTGGCAGGTCCAGATGGCTGTCCAGTGTCGCCCGCCCATGGCCGGGAATATGCTTCAACACCGGCAGCACCCCGCCTTGCATAAGCCCCTGCGCCATTGCGCGGGCATTGGTCACCACTTCGGGCAGGGACCGCCCGTAACAGCGGTTGTGCAGGATCGCATGGGTGTCGTCGCGGGCAATATCCGCAAGCGGCGCGCAATTCACATCCACGCCAACTGCGCGCAATTCCTGCGCCATCATCCGCCCGCGCAAGGCCATCGCCAAGGCAGGATCGCGCGCGCTCTCGCATTGATCAAGCGCAGGCGACCAGTCGCGCCAATGCGGCGCGCGCATCCGGGCCACGCGCCCGCCCTCCTGATCAATCAGGATCGGCATATCGCGCCCCACTGCCGCGCGCAGTTCATCTGTCAGCCGCTGCACCTGATCGGGATTGTCGATATTGCGCGCGAACAGGATCGCGCCCCAGGGCTGGCTTTCGGCGAAAAACGCAGCCTCAGCGTGGCACAGCCGCTGCCCCGCGCAGCCGAAAATCACCGCGCGCGAGGCATGGCTCATCGGATCAGGACCGGGATACAATCGATCTGCTGATCCACCAGCGCCGCACAGAAGCGGCGCGCGTCGCGTTCATCCTCGAACCCATGCGCACGCAGCCGGTAGAAGACCGAGCCGCCACTATGCGCCGCCTCGATCACCCGTCCCCGGTCATCGAGCAGCGGCGAGAAACGCCGTTCCAGCGCTTCCCAGGCCGCGCGGGCGGCGGCCATGTCATCATAGGCCCCGAGCTGCACCAACCGCGTCCCCGGCCCGATCGTGGCCGGGTCGATATCGCGCTCGCGCACCCCGCTCAGCCCCCGCGCGACCGAATCGGCGACCGAGTCGGCCAGATCGCTGGCGAGCGAGGGGGCTGCATCCGAACGGCTGGTCGGCAGGGCCGCCATTTGCGTCGTGCTGGACCTGACCTGCGCAGGATCGCGCGCGGGGGGGCGCGGCGAGCGGGCCACTGCGCGCCGCGTGGGCGCATTCATCCCCAGCGCAGGTGCCTGCTGGGAAGGGCTGTCGATATCCTGCTGCAGGGCAACGGGGATCGGTTGCTCGGCTAACCCGGTCGCTCTCTGCGCATCCGCTTCCGGTGCGGGCGTGCGCGTCAGATCCTCCTGAGCCAGATCCAGCGGCGGCGGGGCGAGCACGATCTGTTCGCGTGCCATGTCATCGCGCGCACCGGCCAGCTGGTTGATCGACAGGCCCTGATGCGCGGCCTGCCGCCCACCAGGGTTATCAGGTGCAACCCGCAACGGGCCTTCGAGCGCGCGCACCACCGGGACCCCGGCCACATCGCGCTGCATCATCTGCCATGTCCAGCCTGCCGCCCCGACCATCAGCGCGACCGAGAGCACAGCGCCGAAACCATGCATCACCTTGCTGGTCTGGGCCGCGCGCACAGGCGCTTCCGCATCGGGCGGGACTGCCCCCTGCGATGGCGCGGCGGCTGTGCCCTGTTGTGGCGCAGCCGACCATTGCGGCGTACTGGCAGGGCTTGCCGGTGTCTGCATCCAGCCGGGCTGCATCTCTGCCCCGTATTGTGGGGCATATGCGCTCATGACCGGTTCGGGATGGTAGGAATAAACCGGACGCGCCTGATGGTCCGGCGCGTAATTGCGCGGATCTCCTGCCTGAAAATATCTACTCTCACCCATGCCTGCCTCACTCACAGACGGCGGAGGCCCCTCCGCGACTGCGTTACCTGACGTTTATGGCAAGATGCCTGCTCGACACTGCCTGCCTGGCGCATTTTGCACCATTATGGTTATTCGGAACCGCCCCGAAGATGGAGGGCGGCACCGTAAATCGCCGGAAGTGATGCGCTGTCAGCGCATTTCTTCGACCGGCCTGACCCCAAGGATAGCAAGCCCTGACGAAATCGCAACGCCTGTGGCACGCGCCAGCGCGATTTTCGCGGCAGTTGTGGCAGGATCGCCCTCCTGCAGGAAACGCAACTGGGGCAAATCATTGCCGCGGTTCCACAGACCGTGGAATTCAGCGGCCAGTTCAGACAGATAGCCTGCTACGCGATGCGGCTCTTGCGTGCGCGCGGCAAGTTCGACCATACGCGGCCATTCCGCGATCTTGCGGATAAGTGCCAGTTCCGCCGCATGGTCGAGCTTGGTCAGATCTGCCGCTGCAAGCGCTTCATCCGACACATTCAGCCCGGCCTCCTGCGCCTTGCGCAAGACCGAGCAGATGCGCGCATGGGCATATTGCACATAAAAGACCGGGTTATCCTTCGACTGCTCGAGCACGCGGTCGAAATCGAAATCCAGCGTCGCGTCATTCTTGCGCGTCAGCATCACGAAGCGGGTCACATCCGCGCCCACCATCTC